>JAKSMH010000273.1 GCA_024400715.1 Bacteroidales bacterium
CTTTTCTACGAAATTGCTGGAAATCTCCACTGGAATCACACCAGAATCGTATAACGATTCGGCTTCGTAATCGGCTTCCAAAAGTGCGAAGAATGGAACGAAAATGTCGGCTTCCAAGCCATTCTTTTGAGCCGCACGGCTGATGTTTTGGCGTGTCTCGCTAATCCGTTGCGGTGTCCAATAACTTTTCCAACCGGCAATGTTTTCTTCCTGCTTGCCAATGGGCGCAAAAAGTTGAGATACATTGGAATACTGTTGCACAACGCCTTGCTTTTTCAGGGTGTTTAAGCAGTTGGAAATATATTGGTTGTAATAAAGGGCAGAATCCATTGTGCTGGCCGATGCCGCATAAAAAACAGATTGGTAGCCGTGGTTAAATTTGTCGTTAAAGAGTTGCTGAGAACGTGAAACTTCTTCCGATATGTAGCCAATATTGTTGAGGTCGTTGTCAAATTGCACTTTCCTCGACGCAAAAAAGCAAACGACACTGACGATGATAATCAAAACAATGGCAACGAGTGAGTGGTCTAAGGAAATGCTGTTTACTTTCTCTAAGAAGGCAAAAGCTCGCTTGTTGTGAAGATTCCTGTTCTTCAGAAAAAATTGAGGCATAAAAATCAATCCGCACAAGGTGGTGCCAATCAGGGCAAAGGTGGCGAAAAGACCAAAGTCTTTCAGCAAATTGCTGTTGGTGAAATAAAGTCCGGCAAATGCGCCAATGGTGGTGAGACAGCTGAGACAAACGGGCGTGGATTGTTCTCTCAGTACGGTAATCGGTGACGAAACGTACTTATAGTGGGTGAGAATGTGCATAACATAGCTCATCGCAATGCCCATAACGACCGTGCCAACACCTATGGCCATCATCGACATCGAACCTCTGAACCAATACATACAGGCCAAGGCAAACATCAGTCCATAAACCATTGGAAACAATAGTAGAACGACCGTCGATTTGTTGCGGTAACAGATGAGTATGACAATCAAAATAAGACATAAAGAAATGCCTAAAGTGACGAAAAGGTCTTTCTTGACTTGACTTGAATTGCCTGAACTTAAAATGGAATTGCCGTGATATAAAATGTCAATGTTCGGATGGGTTTCCGAAAATTCTTCTACGGTGTTTTGTATTTCTTTGCCTAAATAAGAACAGATTTTGGAGTCCAAATAGTTGAAACTCGGGGTGATGAAGGCAAGGGCTACGGTGCTGTCGGTAGAAAACAAATGCTGATGAACAATGCTGAATCCGACGCTGGAGGAAATGTCGCCCAACTGTCCTACAATGGCCTGGCGTAAGCCGACTGGGTCGTAACACAGCAAACTGGTGACTTCTCCCGTGGCATCATTGGCCATAAGTGCGTAGTTTTCTTCCATTTGCCGGTCAATGGCTTCCGGAGTGAGCAGACTGTCAAAGTGGGCATATACGCTGGTATCGACCAAACTTGGAAAATGGTTGAGCAGGTAGTCCAATCCATTGATGGTCCAGTCGTCTTCCATCCGATACAGGATGTTGCTAATGTAATGATTGCTGCTGTCGTTGCGGAGAAGCTGTTGGATGAAGTCATCGTGGGCTTCGGCCAATTCTTCTGGAGATACGGCTTGTCCGTCCTTGGCGGCCATCTCAAGGAAAATCTTGTCCTTGATGCTCATTTGCTCAAATGCCAAAATTCCTTTTTCTGATTGCTCGGTTTTCGGCAAAATCTTTAGGATATCTTCTTCGTATGGCAGTTTAAAGGCAAAAAAACCAAATATGAATGTGGTGATAATCAGCGAACACCACATTGTGGCAGGATGTTTTTCGAGGTATAGATATATGGAGATAAAAAATTTGGCCATTATGATGACATTTAAAAATGCAAAAATACGAAAAATATCAATAGGGCAGCCGCAGACTTGAGGCGTGCAAAATCATTGGACAGTAATGTGCCCACATCTTATTTGATATGGTCTAATTATTTGAAAAATAAGTGGATATTACAAAATATCATTCAATAAGGCGTGAAATTCAGGAAAGTGCATTCCCGCATTGCGTTCAATGATGAGGCTTTTCAAACCGGCGTAGGGACGGAGCATCTTGTCCAAAGCCACCAAGTCGGTGTCTTCACCAAAATATTCTTTGGCAAAATATACCCAGAATTCTTTGGCGGTCACCAGTTCCATGTGAAAGACTTCGCGAACAAATTCCTCACTGTCATAGCAGCAGGTGAGCAGCACCATTCCGAGGTCAAAAAGTGGACTTCCGCACGCAAAGTCGCCAAGGTCGATGAAGTAGTTCTTCCCGTGGGCGGTGATGGTGTTGCTGAATTGAAGGTCTCCGTGAATGGCGGTGTCCCCATCAGGTGCATTTTTAATAAATTCGGCGACTTTTATCTTTTCTTCAGGTGTGAAGTAAGGACTTTCTTCCAGTAATTTGAGATCTGTTTCTTTAATGTCGGGAAACATACCTTTGGGTAAATGCGTGTTGTGCAGCTCCTTGCACATCCGGGCAAATTCGCGGGCATATTTTTCCACTTCTTCGGGGTGGTCGCCAACGGCACGTGAAAAAGATACTTTCCCCGTGATTCGCTCAAAACGAATGCCGAAACGTCCGTTACCGTCGGTGATGAAATCTCCGGGTTCCATGATGAGCAGCCCTGCAATGCGTTGCTCCGCAAGATTCGAAAACGTCTTCTGCTCGACCGGCATGTACGCTTTGCGGACCTTGTTTGTCACGACCTCGACATATCGCGAATACTTCTTGAG
>JAKSMH010000274.1 GCA_024400715.1 Bacteroidales bacterium
AGGACATCCTAATCGTACCCATCAAATAATCCTGTGTTTGCGGCAAAATATGGAGGGTCAAATGATTCATTTCGCGCAAGGAA
Source organism: Bacteroidales bacterium (assembly GCA_024400715.1). Next base: position 84 of record JAKSMH010000274.1, read on the forward strand.
GTCAAAATGGTTTCCACATAGCGTCGTTGACCGTTATGAATGGCAATAATCAACTCCTCAACCTCCAACTTTTCAATGACGGATTTCAATTCCTGAAGACTCCCCAGGCAAGTCAGCACTTCGGACAAGGACTGGTCTTCCTCGTCGGGCAACGTGACGTACCCCACGATATAATTGCCAGAACAAACATTCTGTTTGATTACAGCTTGGTAGGTATTCAAAGCCACCTTGTCACTGCCGATGATGATCGTGTTAAAACCAATTTCGCCATTATGTATTTTTCTATTAATATGCGTGGTCATCAACACCCTTGGAAAAAAAGTCAAAAAGAACTGACAAAGCAAGAGAACAAGAAAGTACTTGATGTAATCGGACGGGGAATTCACGATATCGTCCAAGATGAAAACGAAAAAGAAGATAATGACGCCAACGATGGTTACAGCGGCAGTACGCTCCAATTCCTTCAATCTCGACTTCCTACATATATTATAATAATAACCAATAAATATATGCCATAACATCCAATATACGGGACACAGCAACAATCCCCACCATAATTTCGCATCCTGAAGCACCGCTTCTGAAAAATGCTCAAAAACAAGATGGTCCACATTGTATTTCCTGAAAACGAAGAAAACAAACCACGTTACCGCAGCCGCCAAGACATCGGTTAGCAGATGGTATAAAATCAGATAAATTTGATTTTTCTTCATTCTTCAATAAGTAAAACAGAAAACAACCTGCCCATAAGCCAACGCCATCACGGTTGTGGTCCCGTGACAATCTTCACATAATCAATATAATAATGCGTATCCTGATCTTCTAACCTATCTCCACTAAGAATGATCTTCGCATCGATATTCCCATAAAAATAGGCGCCCATACTATAAATATTGCCCAACCGCTCATCCAGATTAATGTAAACAGTCTGCCATTCATCAGTGGCGAACAAACCACCGCAGGCATAAACATTGGAATAGTTAGGCGCATAGATTTCAATATTCAAATCATTGTCGCATTTATACCTGATTTCCATATAAGTCAACGCATAAACATCAAAACGCATCAATTGTGACGCGACCTCAAAGGTAGAGAAAAGGGTATCTTCCGTCAACGTAATGACGCCAATTCTATTGGAAGACATATCAGGGTCTGGGATGCTGACAAAATTGGAAAGGGAAGTCATCGGATTAAACGGTTCAAAACTATTCTGCATAAAAGTCTCCACCAGCTTAAATTCAGTATATTTATGGTATTCATAGAATTTATGCATAGTTTCTTCGGTGATATAAGTAATCACGCCTTTTTTCAACTTTGTTTTCACCTTATACGACGTGATATAACCATAACCCTTAATGGTACTACTTTGACCGTTTTTCTTAAAACAAGGGGTGATGGTTACTTCCAAACTATCCGCTTCGGGAACGTCCAAGATAGGGACCTCGCAAGGCAATTCCCAAACACCCAACGCCTTACCACCGTATGCGACATAGACGTGGGTAAACTTGTGCTGTCCCATCGTACGCAGCTGCTCGCCATCAAAAGATGTTTCGTGTTCCGCATTAAATTTGCTCACATTAAAACAATCATCGAAAGCATCCTCGGTAATGTAAAGCGTGGCCGGAGTATAATCATGCGAATCTTTGCAAGAGCATAAGACCAAAGCCAAAACCGCGATTAGAAATAATATTTTTTTCATATTTATATATGTAACGAAAACAGAGGTTTTTTTATTTTATGTTTTTATTCATTTTTGTCATAATTTCGTATGCCGTTTTCAAGGCGTTGTATCCATCCTTCAAACTCACTTCCGGAGTTTGATTTTGTTCAATGGAATGGATAAAGCTTTCCAATTCGCAACGGATGGCATTGTTCGGCACACTTTCGGGATTATCAATCATAATACGGCGTTTTCCTTTTTCTCCCAAATCCAAAATCATAGCAAAGGGATCATCCACTTCCGTAGTAACTTTTTCAATATGAATCATTTCCGTTTTCTTTTCCAACAAATCCATACTAATATAGGCATTATCCTGGAAAAGTCTGATTTTGCGCATATTCTTCATTGAGAGGCGGCTCGCCGTCAAATTTGCCACACAACCGTTTTCAAAAGACAAGCGTACGTTGGCGATATCGAACGTATCGGTCACAATGGCCACACCGCTGGCCTGAATGTCAACAATAGGACTGTTCACCAATTTCAAGACAATATCTATATCGTGAATCATCAAATCCAAGATAACGGACACGTCATTGCCACGCGGATTAAACAGGGCCAAACGATGTACTTCGATGAACATCGGCTTTCCAATTTTCGGGCGTGCAGCCAAAAAAGCCGGATTAAAACGTTCCACGTGACCAACCTGCACGGGAATTTGATATTTCTGCTGCATTTCCAACAATTCTTCAGCCTGAGCAAGCGTCGCAGTCACAGGTTTTTCAATAAAACAGGGCTTTTGGCGACCCATAGCCAACTTTGCCATTTCGTAATGGTGGGTTGTCGTACACACTATATCCGCTATATCACAACACTCAAGCAAGCCTTCCGGATTTTCGAAAAACGGAACATTCAAAGATGCCGATACTTCCTTTGCATGTTCAATATTAACATCATAAATGCCCACCAACTCTGCCAAAGGACTTTCATTG
>JAKSMH010000275.1 GCA_024400715.1 Bacteroidales bacterium
ACCTACGGACGCAATATGGAAAACATCATCAAGGCCGCTGCGCAGTATCCCGAACAGCAACGCAAAGCACTTGGCTTGGTTTTGGCCAACCATCTTAAAAAACTCTACCTCACCTATAACCGTGATTCCGTCAACGACCAACTCATCATTAACCAGCTCAAAGAAATGTCAGACGGAAAAATCACACTTCCTGAAGGCACTCCCCTGCATACCACCAACGAAATTCTCAAAAACGCTTCCAATGCCAATGCCAACAAACCATTGGTAGCCAAAAAAAAGAAGAAGAAAAAGAAGAAAAAAAACAACAATATTGAACAAAACAACAAATAAATGAACATCATCGAAGTTCGTCAAGTTAGCAAGAAATACTCCAACTACCTGGCGTTAAACGACATTTCCTTAAACATACGCCAAGGCATCATCTATGGTCTTTTGGGACCCAATGGTGCCGGCAAGACCACTTTGATTCGTATTCTCAACCAGATTACCGCTCCTGATAGTGGCGAAGTCCTTTTCAACGGCCTCCCCCTCAACCGCAAAAATATCGACAAAATCGGTTATCTTCCCGAAGAACGCGGACTATACAAAAAAATGAAAGTGGGCGAAGAGTCAATGTACCTGGCGCAACTTAAAGGCCTGTCACAAAAAGAAGCCATAGAACGCCTTAAACACTGGTTCATCAAATTCGGCATTCAGGACTGGTGGGACCGCAAGGTGGAAGAGCTTTCAAAGGGAATGCAGCAAAAACTGCAGTTTATCACCACCGTGATTCACGAACCGGAATTCCTCATTTTAGATGAACCGTTCAGCGGCTTGGACCCTATCAATACGAACTTACTGAAAAATGAAATCCACGAGCTGAAAAAACGTGGAACTTCCATCATCATTTCCACCCACAACATGGCTTCAGTGGAGGAAATCTGCGACGAAATCTGCCTTATCAACAAAGCAAACAAAATTCTGGAAGGCAATTTGATAGAAATCAAAAATCGGTTTAAGCAAAACATTTTCAAGATTTCCATCCGTAATGAAAACAACGATATGGATTTTCCAACTGATTTTTCCATTATCGACCAATCCAAATGCAACGACATCAATACCTACACCGTTAAACTTGGGCAGGGGATAGATGCCAACACGCTGCTTCAGCATTGTATGAAATACGGACAAATCAACGCCTTTAGCGAAGTTTTGCCATCTATGAATGAAATTTTTATCCAACAAGTGGAAAATTACAACCAAGAACACCAACATGAATAAAACCGCCCTCATCATATCCCGCGAATATCTCACTCGCGTGAAAAAAAAGTCATTTATCATCCTCACGCTGCTGGTTCCCCTACTTTTTGCCGCGCTGATGGCCGTTCCCGTATTGGTAGCAACCCAAACTCTAGAACACGCCAACATTATGGTCGTGGATGATAACGAGGTCTTTATCAATAATTTTAAAGAAAACGACAAACTTAGTTTTTCCTATCAATCGGGCAATATTGAAGAAATTAAAAAAGATGCCTTGGAAGGTAATTATGACGCCGTGCTGTACCTTCCCAAAAGCACCCAGAAAATGGTGGCGAACCTTTATTATACGGAAGAACCATCTATGTACTTACGCTCCGACTTGGAAAGTCAAATCGACAATATCTTTTTTGACAAAGTCTTACAAGACTCTTTCAACATCAATGTAAATCAATACAATACCCTCAAAAAGCTAACGCAGTCCGAAATCACGATGATTCAGATTGACGAAAAGGGAGAAGAAAAAGAAAGTATGGCGGAACTCAACAAATCCATCGGAATGATCTGCGGATTTTTCATCTACTTCTTTATCTTTCTCTTTGCAGGCCAAGTGTTGCGAGGCGTGTTGGAAGAAAAGAACAACCGCATTGTAGAAGTGCTCATCTCATCGGTGAAGCCCATCGAACTTCTCATTGGGAAAATCGTAGGCATTGCCTTGGTAGGACTTACTCAATTCCTGATGTGGGTTGTGCTGACCGTAGTTATTCTGACAGGCATTCAAATTGCCACCCCAAACCTCATCGACAAGCAGGCGCAAATTGAAAGTACCATTGAAATGTCCAGCGACGTGCAGTTGTCCGACATAGAAGAAACATTTGACGCAGAAAGCATTTTCAATGAAATTAGCAACTACTTCCCCATCTCGTTCACCGAGCTCATTCTTTGCTTCCTGTTCTATTTCCTAACCGGCTACCTGGTCTATTCTGCCTTGTTTGCTGCCGTTGGTTCCGCTTCGGACAATGAAACGGATTCCAACCAACTTACAATGCCGTTGACGATGCCGTTGTTGCTGACCATCATTTTAATTATGCCTATAGCCGACAATCCCAATGGCCAATTGGCATTTTGGATGTCCATTATTCCACTCACGTCTCCCGTGGCTATGCTCACGCGACTGCCTTCCGGAGTACCACTTTGGGAACTTCTGCTGTCGATGGTGATGATGCTGCTTTTCTTCGTATTTGTGGTTTGGTTTGCCGCCAAGGTTTATCGCACCGGCATTTTGATGTACGGGAAAAAGGTAACTTGGAAAGAAATTTGGAGATGGTTGAAATACTAAAATCTTACCTGAATTGAACGGAATAATTCCAATATTTTTTATGCGGATAAATAAAAAAGGCGGCTAAATGCCGCCTTTTGAGCCACTTGTGAGACTTGAACTCGCGACCTACGCATTACGAATGCGTCGCTCTA
>JAKSMH010000276.1 GCA_024400715.1 Bacteroidales bacterium
ATCTCATTGTTTGTAGTGCAAATATATGTAATTTATTTGAAAAAGCAAGAAGAAAAAAAGTAAATAGTTTCAAAGGGAAAGCAAATTTTTTTCATTGGTGGGGCTGCGGAAACCTTTTCCCTATGGTATAATTAGAGTATATTCTTCTGATGTAATAAGGTTTTGCCGAATGTCAATACGTTTTTGCTGGGGTTCTTGCGTTTTTCAATGGTGGTAACGCCCGTAATTTGGGCGGTGTTTGAGAAAAAAAGGCGGCAAGTGTTATGCCGCCAACTAGTACTTCACTCATCCTACCTATATCGGTTACGGATAAGGTGTGAAATATGGATTCCGATTTCAATTATGTAATGTAGAATGTGTATAATATGACACACTGTTGTAAGTTCGCTGAATAACAACGGAAGTAAATACAGCACCATCAAAAGGGTGCAAAAAAATAGATGTTTCATATTTCAATTATTTTTTTTAATTATATAGCACTTTAAAGAATAAGTTTAACCAATCGAAAAGTAAAGTCATTCGATAAGTTTTTTTGGGTGCAGGCACGAAAAAAGGCAGCATCATGATGCTGCCTATAAACTTCAAAGATAATATTGAATTGGGATTATGTTCTCTTGACCATTTGTAACAGATCGAAATACATAAATCTTGTTTTCATAGGAAGTTCCAAATTGGAGTTTTCAGCCTCTTGTTCTTCACTTGAAAACATATAAAGGAAACCGTTCTTTTCGTAGTATTTCAGCGTTGAAGGCTTTGCATAAGCATCAACGGCCAAATATCTGCATCCAGTTTTATTATCAGGTCTGACAAACCACAACTTGATGAACTTCATTATCTCTGTTCCAATACCCTTTCCTGCAAAATCAGTATTGACACCCAGTCGTCCTATGAGAACTGCCGGGTATCGTCTCATTTGTTTTTTTCGTGGGATGTTCTCATTGATTTTTTTCTTTCGGCTGTTTGGTAGGTCGTCAACCCTTACACTATCGTTTGACAAAGTGAAAGCAGCAACAATTACTGTTGGATCATCTTTCAAAAGATAGCAATAAGTTTTCCCTAACAATTTTTCATTATAAAGGGTAGAGTCCTTGGTGAAAAACTCATCAAGATCGGAATCTCCACAGGAAAATGGCTTGCAAATGGAAACAATTTCCTCTGTAAGCAACTGGAAAGTACATTTTTCAGACAGAAACCCCATTTTAGCTAAGTTTTGCCGTTCTCATTATTTCTTGAAATTCTTCTTCGGTCATTTCCAATGGTACGGTGTGAGGGTTGCGTTCAACTTCCTCCGCCTTTTCGATAAAACGTTCTGCATCTGTCCCAGTGATTTCAGGGATTGGTCTGATTGCTAATGCCATAATATTCTCCTTTTTAATTTGTTGCAAAATTAGATAAATATTTTGATTTGAAATACATATATCAAAAATCATTCCTTTCTTTTAAGAATATCTTATTATAAATTAGTTAGTTTTTTTTCAATCACACTAACGGCTTCTTCATACATTTTTAATTCCTCATCAGAGCATACACCACTCATGATTGTTACTTCCAGTTCTGAAACGGCCAACTCAAGGGCTTTTTTGAATGTCATTTTTTTCTTCTCTTTCATATCGAGTTCAATTTAAAAAGGTGAAAAATTCCGTGTTTTCCTTTCGGCACAATGTTACTTCGTTGGTTGCCACTTTTCTATATGCCGGTTGGCCGCTGTCTGACAGACCAGGTTCAAAGATAAGAACTGGATCGTTATCATCATCTATGACATAGATACCATAAAAATCGCAAGCATTTACCTTATAAGTCGGATAATTTATCTCCAGTTCTTTAAAGACGATGGAAAACAAGTCCTGCAATTGGCTTTCAGAAAAACCATCGTCCTCCAAATTATACATATTGCGAAATTCCATCATGCCAGTCCTCCATACCATTCAAAAGGTTGATTCACTTCCTGAAATGTGCCATCCTTCAATCCACGGTTTAGCCGACTGACTTTCAAGAAAACGCTATCATCGAATCCGAATCTTGTTTTGCAAATGCCAGTATAGTAATATTGGCCTTCGTACTTTTCACGACCAGTGACGGCATATTGGCCGCCGTTTGACTTCTCAAAAAATCTTGCTTTCATGATAGTAGTGTTTAAGTGTTAGTATCTCATTGTTTGTGCTACAAAGATACGAAATTTATTTGAAATGACAATAAGAAAAAACAAATATTTTCAGAAAAAATGCAAATTTTTTAGTGGTGGAACTGGATGACCAGGCATCATCCGTCTGGACTCACCATCGGATCGAAAAAATCAGGCAGCCGAATCCTTTTCCCTAATGTTTTAAAAGTGTTTTTCTTCTGATGTTGGCCGCTGGCGTTGTTTGCGGCGGCCAGGTGCGTTTCATTGCCTTGTGCGGTGGGTGCGGTTGTCCGTGATAGTCAGTGTTTTTGCAAAAAACACCGACAATGACGGACTTCCGCAAGGGTGGGGGATAAGGCAATGTAGAAAAAAAATACCGCTCTCGTGCCTCTTTGCGGCGTGCAAACCCTGTGAAGGGTCTGCATGGCGCAAAGTGGACGGCAATCTCCGATTGACGGGTTTTTTGGTCCGTGAAGTGCGTATTGCCGACATAAGGCACAAAGGGACGACTGCCGTTGTCAGCAATACCCTCTCCACGGACTTTCCTGATGTGTGGCGGCTTCTTGCTGGGGTAAGA
>JAKSMH010000277.1 GCA_024400715.1 Bacteroidales bacterium
GTTGATGAAGAGACATTCAAGGCAGCCTTGGCAGAAACCCAGAACCTGGATCCACATCCCGCTTCCAACGACTCTTTCATTGAAGACACCACGTCCGTGATTTCACCGGACTTCATCATCCATAATGACGAGGGTCAATTAGAATTGACATTGAACAATATTCATATTCCAAAGGTAACTATCAATCAAGATTTTAATAAAGAATATCGTTTTTTAAGCCAAGAAAAAAACGACAAATTGCGCTCTGATGCGGAAAAATTTCTCAAGGAAAATCTTGACAACGCCAATAATTACATTCATTTGCTTTCCCTTCGTGAACTGATTTTATACAATACGATGTTGGCCATAATGCAGCGACAGGAGAAATATTTTCTCAGTGGAGACGAAGGCGATTTGAAACCTATGGTCTTAAAGGATATTGCCGAAAAAGTGAAATTAGACATTTCGACGGTTTCGCGGGTTACCAGCAGTAAATATGTTCAGACTTCTTTTGGCATTATTCTCTTGAAAGACTTGTTTTCCGAAGCTGCCGGCGACGACGACGTTTCATCCAAGGCCATCAAAAAACTATTGGCAGAAATCATTGACGGAGAAGACAAGAACAAACCCTATACCGACGACCAGCTATGCGAAATCTTAAAAGACAAAGGTTATACCCTCGCCCGCAGAACCATCGCCAAGTACCGCGAACAATTGAATTATCCCAAAGCTTCCCTTCGAAAAGAAATCAGTTTATAATTATTTATATTTCAAATGGATACAGATTGGCTGAGTCGCACGGAACTCCTTTTTGGCAGAGAGAAAATGGAAAGGTTGAAAAATGCCCACGTCCTGGTGGTCGGCATTGGCGGTGTGGGAGCCTACACTGCCGAGCAGCTTTGTCGCGCCGGCATCGGGGAAATGACCTTGGTAGATGCGGACAGTGTTTCTCTGACAAACCTCAACCGGCAGTTACCCGCCCTGCATTCCACCCTTGGCTTAAGCAAGGTAGATGTGATGTGCCAACGATTGTTGGACATCAATCCCGATATTAAACTGCATCCCATTCACGAATTCATCCGTGACGAAAGGACTCCGGAAGTGTTGGACAGTGCAAAATTCGACTATGTGGTAGATGCCATAGATTCCTTATCACCCAAAGTCTTCCTCATCTATTTTGCATTACAAAAAAATCTTCGATTGGTGTCGGTTATGGGAGCTGGCGGCAAAGTCAATCCCGCATTGGTACAAGTTGCCGACATTAAAAAGACGCACCAATGCAAATTGGCTCACGCCATTCGCAAAAGACTTCACAGAATGGGCATTACCACCGGGTTCAAGACCGTTTTTTCTCCAGAACCCGTCAACGAAAATGCCATACTCATTGAAGCCGACCCGGACATTAACCACTTATCTACGGTTGGCACGATATCGTATATGCCCGCCGTGTTCGGATGTCATGCGGCAGCCGTGGTCATCAACGATTTATAAGGTTAATTATTCTTTCGAATAATTATTCTCGGCTTTACAAGATAGGGAAAGTACCACGATAACGGCAAAAGCCGCCCAGAAAGGAAGCGAAAGTTTATCCGTATCCAGAAAATTATTCATAATTCCGTGAACAAAATAGGATACCAAGGCCAAGGTCATAGCGATGGTCCAGTGTTTCAGGTTCTTATCTTTGGCAGCCGCGTAGGTTTTGATACCCATATATAAACTTGCCACCAACAAGGCTAAAACCGTGAGCATACCTACAATACCGGTTTCGGCACAAGGTCCCAAATACTCACTATGCGCATTCCCACCATCGCCCAAATTGGTAGATATAATTGTCTGATACTTAGATTTTTGAAATGGAGCATACTGAAATTGATACGTTCCGGGGCCCCAACCCACAATCGGTCGTTCCTTAATCATAGCCAAGGCCGAACTCCAACGATTCAGTCGCTCTACATTGGAAGCATCGGTGCTAATATTGGTCATCGACTGAATTTGTTCCGTCAAGTTGCCTGAAGCGTCTTGGTCGTTTCGCCCCATCTGATATAAAATATCATCGGCATAAAAATAAAACAGCGAGCCGAAAACCAAGGCGGCCACCACCAACCAGGAGAACTTTATCTTCAGCTTCATAACCACCCAAACGAACAAGACCACCATCATACTCAACCAGGCGGCCCTACAATTTGACAAATACAAACCGACCAATAAAATCAAAGCGGAAATAATATAAAACCACTTTGACTTTTTACTTTCCGTAGTAAATAAAAAGCCGATGACAATCGGAATAAAGAAAGCCAGCACGGCGCCGTATGCCGTGTGGTCATTATAAAACGGCGACATCACCCAATGGCCACTAAATTCCGAAAATCCTCGTATAGCATGACGAATCGTGGTATAGATAACGACAATGCACAAACCCACCGTATAACAATTGAAAAAGGTCTTCGCATTTTTCAAATTATCTTTAATCAACTGCAACACAATAAAATAACACAAGGTAATAAACCAGATTTTGGATGACAAGAATTTAAAAGATATAACAGATTGTTCACTAGTCAAACAAGTGATAAACATCCAGAGTAAATACACATAAATGGCAATGGAAACGGGATGCGTCACCAGTCGCCGGTCCAAAGTCCAATCATACAAAATCCGGCAGAAAAATAGCAAAGTCACCGCAATCATAATAAATTCAGAAGGCAACGACAA
>JAKSMH010000278.1 GCA_024400715.1 Bacteroidales bacterium
TTTTTTCTAAAATCCGAACTGCTAATTTTTAATTTTCACTTTTTTCTTCTGCTTGCTCCATTGCCGCGATTTTTTCTTCGGCAATTTTTTTCAAGTCATCGCCTTCATAATTGTCGATGATGCTTTGATAGGTGTAGCGGGCTTGGAAGTCGTTGCCTTTGGCCAAATATAGATCACCATACAAAATGAAGGTGGAAGCATACCAATATTCAGAAGTGTAGTCGGCTCCCAAGATTTCCTTGATTTGTTTTTCGCAGAGCTCGAAATTCTTGTCGTTGAAGTGGATGAGTGCTACCAGGTAGGCGGCTTCGGCACATTGGTCATTGTCACCGCTCTTGGCCAGTCTGTTTAAGTGCTTCAAAGCGTTGATATTATCGCTCATAGCGATGGCAGACTTGCCGGCAATCAGCAGGGCTTCGTTTTGCAAATCAATGTCGGACGGATTGGAAATCAGTAGGTTGGTGGCTGCCGTGTAGGCTTCCCTGTACTGACGCAGTTCGTAAGCGCAGTGCATGCTTCCGTTGTTGCCATAAACCGTGTTGTTGTCAGAAGACGCATATTCAACGAGTTTGTTGAAATAATTCAGGGCACGGGCGTATTCCTTTTTGCTGTAGAGGATGCTGGCCGCTTTGCGATAAGCGGTTTCGTTGTATTCCGTGCTATAATTGTTGACTAATTTTTCAAAAGAATTAAGGGCGTTGTCGTAGTCGCCGGTGGCATATTCGCAGTCCCCCTTGCAATACAGGGCCTTGGCAGCGAAAAGTCCATTCGGAAATTGTTTCAGGTAGTCGTTGAACCCCTTGATGGAACTTTCGCAGTCGCCACGCATATATTTGTTTTCTGCCGCCTTGAAACTGATGGAGTCTTGCTTGTCGGCGGAAATGTTCATATTTTTCGTTTTGATGTAGGCGAAGAAGTCGCTGGTGTTGCCCGTTTCGGTATAGATGTTTTCGAGGTTGGCCAGTGCGTCTTTGGCTTCTTGGGAACCAGGATAGGTTTCAAAAACATACTTGAACGTGGATACGGCCATATCAATGTCCTGTACATTCAAATAGGATTGGGCCAACTTGTTGTGAGCTTGTCTAATATATGGGCTCTTGGGGTATTTGAGAATGAAATTCTTGTAAGAGGCAATGGCGCGGCTGTATTCGTTTTGTGCGTGATAGGTGGAAGCCAATTCGTATTCCGCATCATCGGAAAATGTGGATTTGGGATAAGTATTCAGCATTCTTTCCAAAGTCTCAATCTTTTTGTCGTATTTGTTGAGGTAACTGTAGCACTTGGCTTGCTGAAACAGGGCATAATCCCCATTCTTGCGTCCCATTTGCTGACATTGGTCATAATAATTGATGGCCGTTGTCAAGTCTTTTTGCATATAGTAACAGTCCGCAAGACGTGCGGTGGCGTCGGCTTGCAAATCGACATCGTTGTTGCTCTGTTTGAGGAATTTGCGAAATGACTGGGCGGCTTCACCGTACTTGCTGATTTTCATCGCGGCGTAACCGTAACCGTATTGTGCTTGGTCGTAGTTGGCATCTGTCTGGACGTTGCTGGCCTTAAAATAGTTCTGGAAAGAATAGTAACTATCCTTGAATTTGTCCAATCTGTATTCGCATTCTGCTTTCCAATACAGATTTTCGGTATTAAGCACTTTGTCCATCGGGTAGGTGAGCGATTTGTTGATCATCTTCAAGGCTTCTTTGTTGTTGCGGTTGTTGACCATTTCCAATGCCCGAAAATGGGTGCAGCGTTGGTAGGCGCGCAGCAACGAGGGACTCTTGACATCCACTTTTTCAATGGAGTTGATGGCACTTTGGTAATTTTTCGTGGAAAGATAAATGGAGGCCAAGTATGTGTTGGCTTCTTGTGCACGGGCCGAATAGGGATATTTGTTGATATAGTCTTCCAATGCTTTAATCGCGCTGTTGAACGGACTGGAAGATGTCTCGTATTGAAGTTTCGCATAATTGTACAGGGCGTCTTCCTGTAGTTCGGGAATAAAGTCATATTTGGAGGCCTGAAGGAAGTTCTGTGAAGCGGCGGTGTAGTCTTTGTTCTGCAAATAGCAGTCGGCAATGAGGTAATAGCTGTCTTCCGTCATTTCATCCGCGGGTTTTTGCTTAGTGGTTTTGGACAGATATTTGATGGCTTGGCCAAAATTTCTGTTTTTGTAGTAAGTGTAGCCAATGGCAAAAAAGTCGTTGCGTTCAAATTGGACTTTGTCGTTGTTGAGAATGGGTTCGAAAGTCTTTTCTGCCTGTTGAAAGTCCTTTGCGTTGTAATAGGATAGGGCCAGGGTGCGGTAAAGTTCCGGTTGATTTTTAAGCGTGTTGTCATTGATAACGGAAGGAGCCATAGCGATGACCTTGTCGTATTCCTCCTGAATGAAGTAAATCTGCATCAAATATTCTTTCACATCTTCTTGGTATTCAGGAATGTTTTGCAATTGCAGGAAACCGTCGAGGGCGGCTTCGTATTGCTTGTCCTCATAATTCATGTGTGCCAGGTAGTAAATGGCGCGGTAATGGTAAGGACCGCTTTCGTTGGAACTTTCCTGTAGCAAAACCTTGGCTTCTGCGTATTTCCCAGTGGCAAAATAGCTGTATCCTTTTTTGAATTGGTATTCTGCTAAATGTTCCTTGCTGATGGCACGCTCGTCGATTTCGTCAAATTGTTCCAGCACTTTTT
>JAKSMH010000279.1 GCA_024400715.1 Bacteroidales bacterium
GAGTCTTCAAACGAAAAACTCAAGTTGGGATTATTATTTAGATGCCGAGCATACCATTAATGATATTGATTTTGATACAGTTAACCGTGCCATTAACCAAATGAACCGCCATGGCATGACGATTTCGGAGCTGCCAACGGAATATTTCCGCAAAAAGGGGCTTTGTGATGAAAACGGGAGGCTTACATTCGGTTCGTATCTCTTATTTAAGCGCGATGAGGACTTGCTGACCACGACAGCAATAGGTTGTTTTCAGGACAAAGATGGCATCCTAATAAAAGACTCAGCCCGTTCAAAATCAAATCTTGTCAAGCAGGTTAATGATGTGATGGATTTTGTAAAGAAACACATCAATATGGCTGTTTTGATAATGCCAAATCAGGTGGAAAATCTGCAAAAATGGGATTATCCGTTGGAAGCCATACGCGAAATCGTCTTGAATATGATTGTTCATCGCGATTACCGTTCGGCAGCCGATTCGGTTGTAAAGATCTTTCCTGACCATATTGAATTTTACAATCCGGGAACGCTTCCAAACGGGATGACAATTGAAGAGTTGATGTCAAACCGATACAAGTCGCAACCGAGGAATAAGCAGATTGCCGACATTTTCAAGGATATGGGTGATATTGAAAAATATGGCAGTGGCATCAAGCGTGTTGTCGGTAAATTCATTGCAGAAGGTCTTCCTGTGCCGAAATGGGAACTTGTGTCAGATGGAGTTTGTGTCACGGTGTGGAAAAAGGAAAACTTGGAAAGTGATAAAGTAACTGACCAAGAAAGTGACAAAGAAAAAGTGGAATTTGTTGATAAAGAAATAGATAAAAAACGATTTACTGACCAAGAAAGTGACAAAGAAAATAAGGAAAATGACAAAGAAAGTAAACGAATAAAAACATTACTTGACATAATGGGAGATGAACCATTGACAGCAAAGGAACTTATGGAGGTTTTAAATTTGAAACATACTAATTCTTTTCTCCAAAATTATCTCAATCCAGCCATAAGACTTGGTTTCGTCAAAATGACACATCCCGAAAACCCAAAGCACCGCAACCAGCGGTATTATAAAGTTAGAAAACAATAAATTATCAAAATATGAAAGGCATCGTTCTCGCCGGCGGATCCGGCACACGGCTTTACCCTATCACAAAGGGCGTGAGCAAACAAATGCTCCCAATCTACGACAAACCTATGGTTTACTATCCGATTTCGGCTTTGATGTTGGCTGGAATCCGTGATATTCTCATCATATCAACGCCTATGGATTTGCCAGGCTTCAAGCGTCTGCTTGGCGATGGTTCCGATTATGGCGTTCACTTCGAGTATGCCGAACAGCCTTCGCCTGATGGTTTGGCGCAGGCATTCATCATCGGTGAAAAATTCATCGGCGACGATTGCGCATGCTTGGTCTTGGGCGATAACATCTTCTACGGCAATGGTTTCACGACACTTCTGAAAGAAGCCGTCCGCACTGCCGAAGAAGACAAGAAAGCCACTGTTTTCGGCTATTGGGTCGCTGATCCTGAGCGTTACGGCGTGGCCGAATTCGATAAGGAAGGCAACTGCATTTCTATCGAGGAAAAACCAAAAGAGCCAAAGAGCAATTATGCCGTGGTGGGATTGTATTTCTATCCAAACAAAGTTGTCGGTGTGGCAAAGACTATCAAGCCTTCGGCACGTGGCGAATTGGAAATCACAACAGTCAACCAGCGTTTTTTGGAAGATGGCGAACTGAAGGTCCAGACTTTGGGCCGCGGCTTCGCTTGGCTTGACACGGGAACGCACGATTCGCTGAGCGAGGCTTCTACTTTTGTCGAAGTCATAGAAAAGCGTACGGGCCTGAAAGTCGGCTGTTTGGAAGGCATCGCATATCGCAAGGGCTGGATTACGGAAGAAAGAATGCGCCAGATTGCACAGCCGATGATTAAGAACGAATACGGTCAGTATTTGCTTCGCGTCATCGACGAAATGAAAGCTACGGGAAAAGAAAATCTGGATTAAAACCGAACACGGATAGCACGGATTTTCACGGATGACATTTCTCTTTTCTCAGACTCATATTTTAATCCAATGGATTTGATTTATTCTAATGAAAGTTTTGCCATTAGGGGCGCAGTTATGAAAGTCTATAACACTTTAGGTTGTGGATATTTGGTAGCGGTTTTTCAAGAGGTATTGGCAATTGAGTTGGAGAAAAGAAATATCCCATTCGAAAGAGAAAAAGAACTGTCGATTTTTTATGAAGGGCACCTTTTACAAAAGAAATATTTTGCTGATTTCGTGTGTTTTGACAAAATAATTGTTGAATTGAAAGCTGTAAAGGAATTGGATGACTCACATCGATCTCAGATTTACAATTATTTGAAAGCTACAGGATTTAAATTGGGTCTTTTGATAAACTTTGGCAATTATAAGAAAGTTGAAATAGAACGAAGAGTATTATAATAAACGAACACGGATAGCACGGATTTTCAAGGAAGAAAAAATCCGTTAAATCCGATAAATCCGTGTTCAATAAAAACAGTGTTCCAAATGAATTACAAACGAACAATCATCATCACAGGCGGTGCCGGTTTCATCGGCAGTCATGTTGTCCGCCTTTTTGTCAACAAATATCCTGATTATAAAATCATTAATCTCGATAAACTGACTTATGCCGGCAATCTC
>JAKSMH010000028.1 GCA_024400715.1 Bacteroidales bacterium
TCGCTGACTGGATATAGTTCTGATTGGTCAGCGATGTCGGCCGTGATGGTGTCGGCAATGATGGAAGTGGGGTAACTCATTAGTTCATTGTCGTTTATTTCCTCATTGTCGTGGTTTTTAAGACCACAAGCTGCGAAAAAGACGGCCATAATGAAGATGGCCAAAAACAAATGTTTTTTATTCATTTTATGTGATTTAATCTATGGTTTTAGGAATCAATTGAATGGCATCTTCAACCTTGAAATCGCCGATACGGGTCCGTCTCAATGCGGTCAAATGCGCTCCTGAATTAAGCTCGAAGCCGAAATCGCGGGCAATGGAGCGAATATAGGTGCCTTTGGAGCAGACTATGCTGAAGTCGAGGTCGGGAAGTTGGAAACGAGTGATGTCAAAAGTGGGAATGGTGATGCGGCGTGGCGAAATTTCAACGTCAGTGCCTTCGCGGGCCAATTCGTAAGCTCTTCTTCCGCCCATTCTTACGGCGGAAAACTGTGGCGGCACCTGGTCAATTTCTCCGAGGAATTTCTGTCGCGTTTCTTCCACCATTGCCTCGGTGACGTGGTCGTAGGCAAAAAACTGGTCAATGGGCTTTTCCAAATCGAAACTCGGTGTTGTGGCCCCCAAGCGGAAAGTGCCGATGTAGGCCTTTTCCTGTGCCTGGTAGTTGTCGATTTGCTTGGTGAATTTGCCCACGCAGATGATGAGCAAGCCCGTGGCCAGCGGATCCAGTGTGCCTGCGTGACCCACTTTGACTTTCTGCTGATACTTGCGGCGAATGTATTGCCTAACCTTACCCACAACGTCAAAAGAAGTGCATCGATAAGGTTTGTCAATGAGGAGCACGTCACCTTCAGGATGAATGTCCAAATCGGGCAACTCAAATTGTGCTTCGTGAATGACTTTCTTGTTTAGCATAAGCTAAATATTAAGGTGAGTAAACCAACTACGGCGCAGTAAATCGCAAACCAAATCAGCTTGCCTTTCTTGACAATGTTGATCATCCATTTACAAGCCAGACAGCCCACGACAAAGGCGGAAAGGAAGCCGATGACAACGGCACTGATGGAAATGCCGTTCATCGCTTGTTGAAATCCAACTTGTGCAATGTCAAGGGTGTCTAAAAGGGCTTCTCCCAAGATGGGAGGAATGACCATTAAGAAGGAGAATTGGGCAAGTTTTTCTTTCTTATTCCCCAAGAGCAGTCCCGTGGCGATGGTGGAACCCGAACGTGACAATCCCGGCAACACGGCCACGGCTTGCGCTATGCCGATGATGAAAGCGTGCCATCCGCTGATGTTTTCCTTCTGACGCGGTTTGGCAAAATAGGAAAAAGCTAAGAGTAGGGCAGTGACAAGAAGCATACTTCCCACGATGGTTAGTCCCGAGCCAAAAATGGCTTCAACCTTGTCCTTAAAGCAAAAACCCACAATACCGACGGGAATCATCGATATAATAATATTGATGGCATATTGGGTGCCAAGGTTTAAATCGGTGTAGGATTTCCACGATTGTTTTGAAAATAAATCCTTGAAAATCCAGACAATTTCTTTCCAGAGGATGACCAAGGTGCTGAGCACGGTAGCCACGTGAAGCATTACTGTGAAGGTGAGGTTCTCTTCGCCAGAAAGTCCGAAAAGACTTGAGATAATGGTGAGGTGACCGCTGCTACTGACGGGCAGGTATTCGGTCAGTCCTTGCAGAATGCCTAATAATAATGCTTCCCACCAACTCATTATTCAGCTTTTTCTTCGTTGGTTTCTTTCTTGTTTCTTGGATGCCACATAATGGCAAAGATTTCGGTAACCAAGCCAATGAGAATCATCACTGGGGCAACAACGATGCGGCGGGTGTTGAACACTTCGGGATTAAATTGGTCCGGTTGTTCGGCGGCACCGCCGGAAATGCAACAATAGCCGATGATGATAATGACCGCCCCGATAATCATCAAAATGTAGTTGACGGGTCTGAAAAGAGGAGTCTTGTTGGTTTTGACCACTGGTGCCTTTCCACTTGGATTGGGAATCAGTTTCTTTTTGTTTTCAGTATTAACTACTTGTGCCATAATATTTTATTTTTATTGATTTACAAATAAAGTCTTTCGTCTTTAATTCTGATATATCTATTGACAGAAATCACGGAGATGAGGATGGTGAAGAGAATGCTGAAGATGAATACACCTAACAAAATCGCGGAAATGTAAATGATTTGCGTAAAGTCAACGAATTGTGGGAAAATGATGTTGCCTTGGTAAAGGAGCAATCCCAAAAGGATGACGGCGATGGCACCGCCCCAGACACCCTGGCTCAAACCCTTGAGGACAAATGGGCTTCTGACGAATCTTCTTGTGGCTCCAACCAGTAGCATACTCTTGATATTGAAACGCTTGGCATAAATGTGCAAACGGATGGAATTGGCAATCAACAACATTGAAATCAGCATAAACACGGCACTGATAATGAGAACCACCCATTGAATCGTGTGGAAATTGTTGCTGATGGATTTCACGAGAAAGTCAGGATATTGCACATCTTGCACAATTCGTTCCTTCTTGATGGTTTTGGATACCTTTTGCAATGAGTCCGTATTGGCGTATTCTGGACTTACGCTAATGATAATGGATGCGTTGATGGGGTTGGAAATGATCTCGGTATAGTTGTTGCCGATGGTCTTGATGGCTTCCTGTGTGTTTTCCTGACGTGAGGAAACCCTTGAAGTGGCAATAAACGGCTCCATTTTGATCTTTTGTTCCATCGAAACGATGTCGGCTTCTTTCACATCAGCGTAAAATAAAATTTCCATTTCTATTTTCTTGGAAAGATTATTGATGTACTGCGTGGAGAAGAAGGCGAAAAATGCCAAAGTGCCAATGAAAAACATAGTTAGGGCAATGCTGACAATGGAACCAAAGGAGGAAAGTCTTAACCTGGCTTTCGTGATTTTGTCGATAGTATCCGGATATTTACTCATAATACTTAATAATTCTAACTTGCAAATATATAAATATAATATGGCATAATGTTGAATTATCCGTATTTTTTATTCACAGCGCAATGAGGATAAATCGTCGTGTTTAGAATTTCATCCAAAAACGGCAGATTTCCCTATCATCGTCGGCGGCAAAGACCGTCATCAGCCAGCTGCCGTCTTCTTGTTCTTGCTTGCCGATGTAGTATTCATTTCCGGGGAATAGCTGCGAGATGAAATGGATAGATATTTCCGTGGGTTGATGTTCGGCGCAGAAAGTATGTCCCATTTCATCCAGTACCCATTGTAAATACTTGGTATTGTTGACGTGTTCGTTCAGGTCGATGTCCGAATGCAACACTTGGTGGATGTTTGGACGTTCAGGCCTTGGGGTGGCGGCCATTCTCGGAAACGCCTTGGTAGTAACGGCATTATCTTCCAGAGGGAAGCGTCCTTCACGGTCAAAATCTTCCAATTTCTGGGGTTTGGACTGGGCATTGATAATGGCCCAGATGGAACTGGCTCGGACAATGATGTCACCTCGTTCGTCAAAAACCAAGAAATCACGGGGTTGAGAGATGTAACTATGGGGTTTTTCCCAAGTTTGGACTTTGATTTTCTCGTGCCAGTGGGGAAACCTTTTCACTTGAAGGTGCATTCGAGTCAGTACCCAGAATAAACCAAGGGGTTTTAAATCAATTCCGCTCAATTTGAATTGTCCGCAGTGGGCTGCCGCCGTTTCTTGGAGCACGCCGGTCAGACAAACTGGCGTCATCAGCACGTGGCTGTCCACCATATAGGCTGCTACCGATAATTCTTGGTCAAATTTTCCGTTTACAGTCTCCATTATCTTCGTTTAAATAGGGCTATCAATTCTTGTACATAATCTTGGTCGGTATAGAAATCGGCCATATCTACGCCGGTCTTTCTGAACAGTTCGGCATTTTTTGCCTGTTGGATTTTCCACCAGTGTTCGTGTGCGGCGCGGGTAGCCTTGTCGGACGTGTCCACCAACGTATATTTCCCCGTTTCGGGGTCTTTCAGTTGCATCACGCCTAAGTCTGGTAATTGTGATTCGCCTTTATCTACAATGTGTAGGGCTACGATGTCGTGTTTCCCCGCGGCAATTTTAAGGGCTTGCTCAAAATCGCAGTTCACGAAGTCGGATATGACAAATGCCGTACATTTTTTCTTGATGGCATTGGTTAGATATCGCAAGGGTTCAGACAAATCAGTTTTGGTTTCGCTGGGTTTGTAGTCCACCAATTCGCGAATGATGCGTAAGATGTGAGAACGCCCCTTTTTCGGCGGAATGAATTTTTCCACTTTGTCACTGAAGAAGATGACGCCCACTTTGTCGTTGTTGTTGATGGCTGAAAATGACAGCACCGCTGCCAATTCGGTGATCAGGTCGGCTTTGAATTCGTTGCGGGTGCCGAAAAGGTTTGAGCCGCTCACATCGATGAGCAGCATCACCGTCAGTTCTCGTTCCTCCTCAAATATTTTGACGTAGGGATGATTGAGTCTGGCGGTCACGTTCCAGTCGATAAAACGCACGTCGTCGCCATAGTGATATTCGCGGACTTCGCTGAAAGCCATACCGCGACCTTTGAACGCACTATGGTATTCGCCTGCAAAAATCTGCTGCGACAACGCTTTTGTCCGTATTTCGATTTTACGGACTTTTTTTAATAATTCCGTTGAATCCATATTCCTTTAGTTAAAAAGATTGAAAAACGGAACGACCATTATGGAACTTCAACCGTGTTGAGGATTTCGCTGATAATATTGTCCGTGGTGATATTTTCAGCTTCCGCTTCGTAAGACAAGCCGATACGGTGACGCATCACGTCGTGGCAGATGGCACGGATATCCTCGGGAATGACATAGCCGCGGCGTTTGATGAAAGCGTAGGCCTGGGCTGCCAATGCCAAGTTGATGGTGGCACGAGGAGAAGCTCCGTAGGCAATCATATTGGCAAATTTTTCGAGTTTGTATTCCGAAGGATAACGGGTGGCGAAAACGATGTCGGCAATGTAGTTCGAAATCTTTTCGTCGATATATACTTCTTTTACCACTTGGCGGGCTTTGATGATGTCTTCCGGCTTCAGCACGGTGTTGGTGCTTGGAAATTTATTTTCCAAATGTTGAGACAGAATGTTCTTTTCTTCGGCTTTGTTGGGATAGGAAATGACCACCTTCATCATAAAACGATCCACCTGGGCTTCGGGAAGCGGATAGGTTCCTTCTTGCTCAATGGGGTTTTGAGTGGCCATCACCAAAAACGGCTCTTCCAATTTGAAAGTCGTCTCGCCAATGGTGACCTGGCGTTCCTGCATCGCTTCCAACAAGGCACTTTGAACCTTGGCGGGAGCACGGTTGATTTCATCCGCCAAAATGAAATTGGCAAAAATAGGGCCTTTCTTTACGACAACGTTCTCGTTTTTCTGACTGTAAATCATCGTGCCTAACAAGTCGGCAGGCAATAAGTCGGGCGTGAACTGAATACGGCTGAATTTGGCGTCAATGACATTTGCCAAAGATTTGATGGCTAATGTTTTAGCCAAACCAGGTACACCTTCCAATAAAATGTGTCCATTGGCTAACAGCCCAATCATCAGTCGTTCAACCATCGTTTTTTGTCCAACGATGACCTTGCTCATTTCCATATTGATGATGTCAACAAATGAACTTTCACGCTGAATGCGTTCGTTTAATTCCCTGATGTCTATTGTATTGTCCATAGTTAGATAATTGTTTTTTCTTCTTTTGAAAAAAGAAAACGAAATTTCAATTAAAATATTTTACAAAAATACATTTTTTTAGAATTATTTTTTCTTGTTGCGATATTTATTTGTAAAAAACAATGTTGGCAGGATTCATTCCCACTTCAAACTTGAACTTGAAATTTCCGTTTTTGTCAAAGCAATAGAGGTCGCCATTGACGGTATAGTCGTAAGAATCAGAAATATAGACATCCCCGTTGTCTGGATCGACATCTATAAGATAGGGGGTCTCGAGTTTGGTGTCGTCGGAGATGAACTGGTTCGAGATGATGGTCTCGGTGTTGAGGTCAAATTTTTTATACGAAGCCAGCATTGTGGCGTAATTGTAGTTGAAAAATAACAAAACGTGCTCATAAATAGCCATTTCACTGATTTCAAAGTCGTAAGTTTTCACCACTTCGTCTGTGGTGGTGCTGATTTTTTGCAGGCAGGAGCCGATGTTCGCATAGTTTCCCTTTGAAATGAGCATCAGATTTTGATTTCTGTCTTTCAAGAGTTTATAAGGGTTGCAAACGACTTCAATTTCCTTGGTGACGGTAAAGGAAGCGAGGTCAATAACGGAGACGCTCGTCCCGTAGTTGGGCGCGTTGTATCCGCCGCTGTTGGCCACGTACAGTTTGCCCTTGGCCACGCAGAGACCTTCGGGGTTGGGACCGACCGTGACGCTGGCCTCAACAGCCAGACTGGCGGTGTCGATGCGGACCACGCTGCCATCGAAACAGCTGACATACGCCTTGCCGCCGTCAAAGCAAATGTGGCGAGGCGATTTGCCGGAGAGTGAAATGCTTTTGACGGAACTGGCATCTTTGAGATTCATCACTTCAATGATTTCGGAAGTGTTGACCACGCAGTACATTTTCGAACCGTATTTTTGAAGGTCGTTGCCCGTATCTCCCAATCCACGGTGATTGACCGCGGAAAAAATGTCCGCATTGACTTCCCTGGTTTCGAAGTTGTAAAAGCTGATGGTGCTGTTGTTGGCATTCCAAAGTCCTTGGTTAAGCACGTATATTCCAGGCCCGTCGGTAGTGGTGGAAATGGGCTCCGGTTTTTCTTTGTGGCAGGCGCTGACCAAGAAGGCGAGGCATAGTAAAAGCGTTATTTTTTTCATTGTTGCTGAATTTTTCCGTAGTTTTTCAAACGATAGACAAAAACATATTCTGCGGGTTTTCCGCATCGGTCAATGGTAAGTGTGTCGATAGGGACGACTTCTTCAAAATAGGTCACCAACCACCAGTTGTCAAGGTCGAACGAATGACAGCTTTGATTTAGAAACCAGTAGTCGTGTCCGGGTTGCAGTTGTCCTCTGATCTCGTTAATCCATTGATATTTGTGTATTTGTGAAATGTCGCCAAGTCCAAATAAGGGAATGTTTAGGGGCGTGGCGATGTAGTAGTCCATATTGGCGGCGGGAAACCATTGCAAAGCGACCAAGCCGTCGGTTTCTTTCATTTTCCCGTCTGAGATGGCTTGTTGGCGGCTTTGGGCAAATTTTTCGCTCATCTGCTTCCATCCATACACATCAAGGGTTACGTCTCCTTTGCCCAAGGTGCTGCTGTCAATTTTATCGGAATGATGGAAACATTCCTGAATTTTGCCGGTTTTGATTTCAAGGCTGCCAATTCCCACTACAAACAGCATCAGTAGGAGGGCATAGACAATGACGTTGGGAATGGCTGCTTGTTGTTCGTGCTTGATTTGTCGTTCCTCAAGAAAAACCGCGGCAAAGGGAATGAGGTAGCTCACGCCCGGGGCACTCCAGTGGGGTAGGGTGGGGCGAGTGAAAGAAAAGTAGATAAACAGTCCGATGAGCGGCAGCGAGGTCAATAGAAGCAGACGGCTGCTTTCTTTTTCCGAGTTGAGTCGATGCTTGAAAAATGCCACCATTGCCACGATAATGAGGATATAGACAATGGGGTTATTGTAGAGAAATTCCCCGAAAATTTCCCTGCCGAAGTATTCGAAATGGGGCTTGCCAAACCAGCTGACGCGGTCGCCGTGGAAGCTAAAACTGATGAAATCGTTTTGGATGTTCCAAATCAAAATCGGCAAAAGGCAAAAGAGGGCAAGGAAAACCGACAGGTATAGAAATTTGTTGCGCAGTTCCTGACGCTGGAAAATCAGTACGTACAAGCCCATACCCAGCAATAAAAATGCACCCGAATATTTGGAAAGTATAGCCAGACCGGTGCAAAATCCCCCTAATATTAAATATAGGTAACGTCTCGGGTTCGATTTGAAATACTTGATAAATAGGTAAAGTGCCAACAGGGAAAACAGCATAAGCGGCGTGTCGGGCAAAATGAAGACTCCCGTGATGATGAAGCCGTATGGCGTTGCCGTGTAGAGCAGGGCGGAGTAGAGCCCCGTAAGACGGTTTTTGAGTTCTTTTCCAATGAGATAGAAAAGAAAGGTGTCGATAGTCATCAAGATTAACGAAGACAATCGAAGAAAAAACTCGCTGTCGAACAGTAAGTTGAGACTAAAGAGTTGCATCATCCAACCAATCATTCCAGGGTGGTCGAAATGCGACCAGTCGGGGTATCGGGCGTACGTCCAATAATAGACCTCGTCGTTGCCGAGTTCGAAGAATCCAGCCAAAAAACATCTTATCGTCAAGCTGATGACGAGCAGACATAATAGGACTTTCGGAAGATTTTTGGCTTGGAATTTCATTGTCTGGAATTTTTTGTTTAAAAATGCAAATATACGAAAAATATTGAACTCCGTACGCTTAAACTTCCCCCTCTTTTTTAGGGTTAAGGGTTCAGGGTTAA
>JAKSMH010000280.1 GCA_024400715.1 Bacteroidales bacterium
CTGATGGTAAAGGGTGTGCCCTTTAACGGCACAGGTCATTCCGGTATGGGCGCTTATCACGGCGAATGGGGCTTCCGCGAGTTTACGCATCCTTCAACCGTTTTGACCGGATATTCCCACTGCAATCTTTCGCTTCGTGAACATCCTTATTCTGGGAAAATTGGATTGAAAAAATTGAAATTTTTAAGATGGTTTGAAAAATGATTTCTATAAAATGCTATGAAACAAGAAGTTGACCCAAAAATAACCCCTCGCGCCAAGGCTTTTGAACTCTGGATGAAGTCGCCTATGCCAATGGTGACGCTGACCAAAACGATGGATATACGTCATCTGACGAGATTGAGTAAAAAGACTGGACTTAAACTCAATATGCTGATGTGTTTTTGCATCGGGAAGGCGGCCTCTCAAATGGAACAGTTTTTCCTACTGCCTCAAAAGGGATGCCTGTTTCGTTATGACAGTTTGGCCATTAATGTGATTGTCCCCAATAATCAAGGCGGAATAAATTCTTGTGATATTCATTATGTTCCTGATATCCAAAAGTTTAATGATGAATATTTGAAGTTGACAAGACAAGCGTCTGAAAGTTGCGAAAGCTTTTTTCGTGAAGAAGATATGGTGATTGGCACGTCAACTTTGGTGCAAACCGAAATTGACAGCATAATCAATCAATATACCGAACTTTTTGTCAATCCGATGGTGATGTGGGGGCGTTATCGAAAGAAATTCCTGAAGGATGTTTTGCCCATTTCCTTTCAATATCACCACACGCAGATGGATGGCACACACGGTGCCGCTTTCTTGGCTAAGCTGCAACAGGAGATTGCGTTGCTGAAATTGTAAGGTGTCCCGATAAATCGCTGTTGAGAGAATGCAAGTGATTTTCTGTAAAAGTAAATGCGTTGTTTTGTAAAATGCTGACAATCAAATTTCTTATAAGATCTTTTTGATGAAATCTATTTTTTTGTAAATTGAAAACAATGTCGTGGGTTTAATAAAATTTCGTACTTTTGCCGATTAAATTTTCGCGAAATTGAAAAAAGTTGACGTAGAAAAGGCTAAGGAAGCCATCGCAAAGGCAGAAAAAATTGCCATTGTAACCCATTACAACCCCGACGGAGATGCTATCGGTTCTTCTTTGGCGTTGTATAATTTTATGGAAAATGAAGGAAAAACGGTCAATGCCATCATCCCTAACCGCTTTCCCGATTTTTTGGAATGGATGCCTAATAGCGAAAAAGTGCTTGTCGCCAACGGGCATTTGAGCCAGGTGAAAAAGGTACTTAAAGAAGCTGATCTTATTTTTGTCGTGGATATGAATGCGCCTCATCGAGCCGGTAGGGATATTGAACACCTATTGTTAAAGTCAAAGGCCTATAAAATCCTCATCGACCATCATATCCATCCTGAAATTGATTGTGATGTGATGTATTCCTGTGTGAAAACGACGTCAGCTTCGGAATTGGTCTTTAATTTCTTGTATAAGTACTTGAAATACGGTTTGGATAAACTGTCTTTGGCCATTGCGCAATGCCTTTATGTCGGAATCATTACCGATACGGGCTCGCTAACTTATTCCTGCAATTATCCGGAAACTTATCGTACCATTGAAAAGTTGATAAAAAGAGGTGTTGACGGGGAAGATATTCACCGTAAGGTCTATGACAACTATTCCGAAAGTAGAATGCGTTTGTTGGGTCAGTTGCTCTGTCAACGCCTGAAAGTGATGCCGGAAAAGGCAACTTCTTACACGTTTTTGACAGCCGATGATATGAAGGCCAATCATCATAAGGATGGTGATACCGAGGGCTTCGTCAATTACGGTTTGTCAATGAAGGGAATTTTGTTTACCGCGTTCTTTTCAGAACGAGGCGAAAAAATTCACGTTTCTTTCCGGTCCAAAGGTACTTTCGATGTGAATCAGTTCGCCCGTAAGCATTTTAACGGGGGAGGACATCGTAACGCCGCTGCCGCCGACTATTTCGATACACTTGAAAATACCATTGCCCATTTTGAAAATGTGCTGAAAGAATATGAAGGCGAACTTTATTAATATAGGTGTTGGTTTGCTGCTATGGGGTAGCTTGTTTTCGTTTTATGCCTGTGGTCATAAGACAACCGGTGTTGTTACTGTTGGAGGAAACGAGGTCGTGGAGGAAAAACTGGACCCTTTCATTCAGGGTAATAAACGAATCCTGGCATTGGAACAAGAGGAAATTGCCTTGGTAATCAAACGCCATCATTGGAATATGACGACAACGGGTACGGGCTTGAACTATGAAATTCTTAAGCAGGGTAGGGGCGAATGTTTCGTGGAAGGCGATAGCGTGGCGTTAAAATATACCATTCAGCTTTTGTCAGGCGAAGAAGTCTATAATTCTGAAACGGACGGCATCAAAACTTTTAGAGTGGAGAAAAGCGAGGAAATCCCGGCCTTGCACGAAATGGCCAAATTGTTGTCGCCGGGAGCGAAGGCACGACTGGTGGTTCCGTCTCATCTGGCCTACGGGGTCAGCGGTGATAACAATAGAATCAAAGGCCGTGAAGCGTTGATTATGAATGTGGAAATCTTAAATCATTAATATTATCAATCTAAATTAAAAAAACAAAACAATGAAAAAAACTATTTCAAAAATCGCCTTGATGTTGTTGGCAGTGGCTTTTGC
>JAKSMH010000281.1 GCA_024400715.1 Bacteroidales bacterium
CATTGGAGCTCATCTGGACACGCTCGTTATAGGCCTTCAGGATGACTTCCATTTGCGTTTGAGTGAAATCGGCGCAAGGGGCTTCCACCGCATTATCCCGTACCAATGCCAGATAAGTATTTCTCACGATGGAGTCCGTTTGGCACAGATAGGCAGCCACCACCTCCCCGCTAACGTTTTCCTTGGCGGCACGCTGGTAAAAATGCTCCACGTTGGTTTCGTTCAGACGCTGCAGGCCATCTTTATCGATGGCACTGTAATGCAACAACATATAGGCAAAGACAAGGATGACGGCCACCACCGTTGTCACCGCACCCACGCCAAAAGCCTTGGGGAAGCGAATATAGCCCTCCTGCAAATCGTCGCGAAATTCCTTGGAAGCGCCATAAAGGAAGAGAATCAGCACGATGAGCAGCAGAATGCTAAAGATGGCGCCGGCGTCGTAATTGATATCCCGGGCCAACATCTTAACCAATTCGCAACCTGCGAGCGTAACGCCCAAGAGCGCGCCCCATTTCAATGCTATCGTAAACAGATTCTTTTTCATTTTATACATTTAAAATGCAAAGATACAAAAACTATTTACATTAGATCATTCTTTGGCGGATTTTTATAAAATTTACAACTGCTGCATCACGCTATCGCGATAACTCGGTCCAATGGGCAACTCCGTTCCGGCCACGACCACACTATTCGGTTCAACAATTTCGATTTGCGTCTTGGAAACGATAAAGGACTTGTGAATCCGCACAAATTGATCGGAAGGCAGCATATCGGTTAAGTTTTTCAAGGAATAAAAAGCCGTGATATTTCTTTGTTTGGTATGAAAAGTAACGTATTCCTGCTGGCCTTCGATGAACAACAAATCGCAATAATTCACCTTATACAATTTCCTATCCGCCTTCACCAGCAAATAATCCCTCCCGGCTTCTTCTTTTTTATTCTCGCGAACAACATCTGGGACTTCCTTCATCTGGGCGGCATTTTTCATTTTTATTCGATCCACCGCCTTGTTGACCGCCGTACAAAATCGTACAAACGGAATGGGCTTGAGCAGATAATCCACCACCCCCAAATCATAACCTTCGAGTGCATATTGCGAATATGCCGTCGTGAAAATGATGCTGGGATGATACGGCAAATTAGACACAAAATCCACCCCGGTAATGTCGGGCATCTCAATGTCTGTCAACAATATATCAATATGTTCCCGCTGGATGAACGACATCGCTTCCATCGCATTGGCACAAGAAGCCACCAACTTCAACATCGGTATCTTAGACACATAGTCCATCAACAGCTCACGGGCCAGATGCTCGTCATCCACAATCAAAACCGTATAAAATTGTTCCACAGAATTATCCATAAGCTACTTATTCAAATTTAACGACAAGGAAAGTTGATACTCATTTTCTTTTTCTTCGTGAGAAAGTGAATATTTTCCCTGATAATATAGTTCTAAACGCTGCTTGACATTCCCCAACCCCACGCCATTCTGTTCCGCATCGGTGCGCAAATTATGCCCCTTCGACACGCTATTCAGCGTACGCAAAGTCAAAGAACCATTCTTAACTTTGATATCAATATTGATAAATCCTTGGGGATTGGTCGTGATGTCGCTATGCTTAAAGCAATTCTCCACGAAGGGCTGCAGCAACATCGGCGCAATCGCATACGACTGCGAATCCAAACTTACCTGATAGGACAACCTTTCATTTTTTCCGATTCTCAATTCTTGAAAATCAATATAATTCTGAATGTATTCCAAATCTTTCGACAGCAGCACCTTTTCACTTTGCCCATAATCCGTCACATAGCGCAACATATCGGACAGTTTCATCAAGGCATCGGGAGCGATGTCGTTTTTGGTATAAACCAAGGCATAAATATTGTTCAAAGCATTGAACAAAAAATGTGGATTTATTTGTGACTGAAGCAGTTGCAATTTCATCAGATTTCGTTCCTGCTTTAATGCCTCGGCCTGTAGCAACGACAAGTTGGAATATTTATAGATGGCCACGCACAACGCACCGATATTCAGCAAAAGTCCACTCATATAATGCGTCAGGTTGATATAAGGCATAAAATCCTCGGCAGGTGGCGTAATATTAAATGGAAGCCAACGAATCAGCAAATATTCTATGCCAAACAGCAAATGACTCAACACAAAAATCATAAGAATGATGACAATGATTTTCACCAGACCGCGTTTAAGACACTTGATTGGACGAATAAAAACCATACAAAAGAGTTGGTAGGCCATCACAAAAAAAAGCGTATTCACCAAAGCGATGGTCAACGCCACCGTTGGATTTCGTCTCACGCCATTCAGAAAAACCAGCAAAAAGACGATCAAGTATATAAAATACTGAGAGTGGCGGATGACGAACTGATTGAATTTTGCATTCATTATCTTATTATTAAATCAAAGGGCAAAGTTACACAAATTTTCAACATCATACCGTTGGAACTGTAAAAAAGATTGAGTTTCCACCTTGTCGTACTTCGCTTACCCCAACACGTCATTTTTCTCCGAAAATCAAAGCCCTTTTAAGTCTGGCAGGCAAATTCGCCATTTTGCACTTTTGACATCATTTCTGGAAGAAGTGACAGAAAAACCATCAAAAATAGCAGATTTCTAATCGTTTATGAATCAGTA
>JAKSMH010000282.1 GCA_024400715.1 Bacteroidales bacterium
CATGGACTTCACACCCAAGATACGTTCAAAACCGGCCACGATAGGAATACTTCCACCACTACGGGTAGGAATTGGACGCTTACCGAAGGTGGTTTCGTAAGCTTTTTCCGCAGCTTTGTACGCGGGCATATCAATTGGCGACACATACGCCTCACCTCCGGGGCAAGGAGTAACTTTCACTTTCACATAGTTGGGAGCCGCTGCCTCAAAATACTTCTGGAACAAATCGGAAATTTTCTGGGAATCTTGATTGGGGACCAAACGCATGGAAATTTTGGCGTGGGCTGTTGATGGCAAAACGGTCTTACTGCCTTCTCCGGTATAACCGCCCCAAATGCCACAAACATCCAACGTGGGACGAATGCCCGTACGTTCAATGGTGGAAAAGCCTTCTTCACCGCAAAGTTCATTCACGTCAATGGCTTTTTTATAAGCTTCCATATTGAATGGTGCTTGAGCCATCAAGGCACGTTCCTCATCGGAAATTTCCAAAACATCGTCATAGAAATGAGGAATGGTAATTCTATGGTTTTCGTCTTGCAAATCGGCAATCATCTTACACAAGACATTGATGGGGTTGGCTACCGCACCACCGAAAATTCCAGAATGCAAATCAGCATTAGGACCGGTCACCTCAACTTCGAGGTAAGTCAAGCCACGCAAGCCCACTGTGATAGACGGGATGTCCGTAGCTATCATACCGGTATCCGAAACCAAAATGATATCTGACTTCAACAGGGCTTTGTTTTTCTCGCAAAAAGCATACAAGCTGGTACTTCCGATTTCCTCTTCTCCTTCGAGCATAAACTTGACATTGCAAGCCAACTGACCAGTCTTTACCAAATACTCAAATGCCTTGGCGTGCATAAAGGACTGTCCTTTATCGTCATCGGCACCACGAGCCCAGATTTTACCATCCTTGATGACAGGTTCAAAGGGCTTTGTATTCCATAACGACTCGGGATCCACTGGCATAACGTCGTAATGACCATAAACCAACACGGTAGGAGCATTGGCATCCACCATTTTTTCGCCATATACCACGGGATTTCCATCGGTTGGCATCACTTCCGCCTTGTCGGCCCCAGCTGCCAAAATCAGCTCCTTCCAACGTTCCGCACAACGAACCATATCGGCCTTGTGCTCAGGTTGTGAACTGATGGATGGAATTCGGATCAGACTGAATAATTCTTCAAAAAATCTATCCTTATTTTGATCAATATATGCTTTTAAATCTTTCATACTTATGTTTTTATATTAATTTCATTATGTAATTACGTAGAACACGCTAATGCAAAGCCCTTTTCACATTTTAACGCCTTAACATCTTCACGCCTTCACGTTCCAGATATTATTCCCCAAAGAGTTGTTCCAAAGCCTTGGCCAGGGATTCGCCACGGAGGTTTTTAGCAATAATGCGGCCATTCTGATCCAACAAGAAAGTACAAGGAATTGACGATACGCCATAAATTCTTGCGGCTTCGGAAGACCAGTATTTTAAGTCGCTCACGTGATTAGGCCAAATTAAACCATCCGCCATAATGGCCTTTTCCCAATTGGCTTTATCGCGGTCCAAGGAAACGCTAAACACCTCAAAACCTTTGTCGTGGTATTTGTGGTACATCGCCACCACGTGGGGATTTTCGCCACGACAGGGACGGCACCAGGATGCCCAAAAATCAAGCAGTACAACCTTGCCACGCAAATCAGACAATTTACGAATCTGTCCAGAAGGATCTGGGAAAGCCAAGTCAGGGGCAATGGCTCCTATAGAAGTCGCGGTAGCCGGAGAGGTTTCCACGGCATATCTTTCCTTTACCAACTGATGTTCCGGATATTTGGCGTGTAAAGCTTTCACCACCTGGCTGTGCAAATCCATATATTTTTCTCTCGGAAAATTATCCAGGAACATCAACACGGCGATATCGTCCTTGTTTTCAAGCAAGATATCCTGCAGTGTCTTGTTGTTTTTGGCACTTTCATTATTATATTGATTTTGGTATTGCTGAACAATGGAGCTCACCATATTTTGTGCTTTGGAATAGATAGCACGACCTTGTTCGTCGGCATTTAACATCTGTTTTTCCAAATCCGATTTTTTTTCATTAACCAAAGAATACTTATTGTTGACCAATTCGATCACTTGATTACACCAAGCCACCTTGCTGGCCTTTTTGTCAAACAAATCGTTGTAAACCAAACTGTCACGCACGACCAACAATCTGCTTGCCTCCTGGACAAAAGGTTTAACGCTGCTCATTGTATTAGACTTAAACTTCTCAACCGTTGCCAAATACTTATCGACATCGTTAAAGAAATCATTATTACCACTTACGCGCTGATTTTTAAAATCATACATCGCATAAGAATTGGTATTAAAGACCTCAACAGACGTAAACGATTCCGTCAGGTCACGCATAAATTTATTGGCATAATAGCAATAGTCATTCAAATATTTGGCGTTGAGTTTTCCCTTCGCGCCGCAACGGTCGGTTAAATGCTTGAGAGAATCAACGGCTTGCATAGCTTCAACCACAGCGTGCTCAACATCCGAATTGGTTTGATAATACTGGGCAAAATTCTCCGTAAAACCGTGGAAGAACATCTGATTTTTATCCACCTGCAGGGCGTGATTAATGCTATCCAGCAACAATTGG
>JAKSMH010000283.1 GCA_024400715.1 Bacteroidales bacterium
AAAATATTCCAGTATGCTTTCCTTTGCCCAGTCGGTGAAAGCCATTGGCACCTTATCTACATCCTTGATTTTGGTGCTGATAGGCACTGCATTGATGAAGTACGCTTGGTTTTCGTTTACCCCAGCCGGTGCAAGCGAGCCCGTTAATATGGGATTCCGAATCCTATTCCCCATTTTTGCCGTGGTTCTCTTGGTAACCCTGCTGATGGTGCTGTTTTTTGTCCCCAATAATGTCGAAAAGGATACTTCTACCCCGACAACATTGAAAAACTGCCTTTCCGCTTTGGGTAATCGCTACATCCTTATGATGTTTTTGGCTATTTTCTTCTATTGTGGAGCCGAAGCTTCTATGTTTAATCGTATTCCTTCTATCTTGATTGAAAATAATCCCGCCATATCTCCGGCATTAGGCAATATTGTGTTAATCGTGGCCCTGTTCGTCGGCCGCTTTTTCGGTGGCGTATGCTTGCGCTATATGAAGGCGAATGTGTTCTTGGTGTTGACGGTGATGCTTTCCATCATTGGAAACGTGTTGCTGTTCATGCCCTATAATGCCTTTACCACTTGGTTGAGCTTTATTTTGATTGGTGTCGGCTTCGCCAATATCTTCCCCTTGATTTTCTCAATTTGTGTCGATAAAATGCCCGAAAAGACCAATGAGATTTCAGGATTGATGACAACCGCCATCGTGGGTGCTGCCATCGTTCCGCTACTTACGGGTTTCGCGGCTAATTTCAATCCACGATACGCATTTATCGTTACCCTCGGCTGCCTGCTCTACTTGACCTTGGTGGCACTGCTCAATCGTGAACATAAAAAGAATGTTGCCTAAGGAAAATCTTTTTATGAATTACATATAATAGTAAATTATATTATTTAATTATCGAAAATCCATATAACAAATATGAAAATCCCTTCTTCTGAACTCCCCAAACAGGCTTCTGGCGCTATTTACCATCTTAATCTTTTCCCGGAAGATATCGCCGATAATATTATTTTGTCGGGCGACCCGGATAGAATTCCGATGATTTCTGCCCATTTTGATTCTATTGAATTGAAAAAAAACAATCGCGAATTGCTTACCCATACCGGTATGAAAAACGGTAAGCGAGTTTCCGCCATTTCTACGGGTATGGGCCCGGATAATATCGAAATCGTGATGACAGAACTGGATGCCTTGGCCAATGTGGATTTGGAAAAAATGGAAGTCAGATCCAAGCGTCGCACATTGAATCTGATTCGCATCGGAACTTGTGGAGCTTTGACTGCGGATATCAAACCGGGAACGGAAGTGGTTTCGCAATATGGTTTCGGCTTTGACGGACTATTGCATTTTTATGAACATCCCGGAGTAGATAATGAAGACGTTGTTCGGGCTTTTGTTGATTTTGCGGAGTGGAACGAAAAACTGCCTTATCCGTATTGTGTCGAGTGTTCTCAAGAACTAATGGACAAGGTGGGTTTTGATATGTATAAGGGATTAACGGCCACTGCTCCTGGATTTTTTGCGCCGCAAGGCCGCCAGGTGCGTGGAAAACTGATGTATCCTGAATTGAAACAAAAAATCGAGACGTTTGAATATCAAGGTTTTCGATTCTCCAATATGGAAATGGAGTGTGCGGCTCTCTATGGTTTAAGCCGTATTTATGATCATCGCGCGCTGACTTGCTGCTTGGCGATTGCCAATCGTCTCACCGGCGAGTTCATCGATGACTATCATTCAATGATGGATGATATGATAGAAAAAATCTTGTGTCGAATCTAAGTTAATTTACATAACGTAAATCAATTCTTGAACGATGAAGCAGACCACACCGGCAATATAACCGATAAGGGCTAACCAACTGATCTTTTTCAAATACCAGATAAAGTCTATTTTTTCCATACCCATAACCGCAACACCGGCGGCGGAACCGATGATGAGCAAACTTCCGCCCGTTCCCGCACAATAGGCAATGAAGGTCCAAAAGTAATGGTTTAGTGGAAAGTCGTACATTCCCATTGTGGCAGCCACCAAAGGAACATTATCTACAACGGACGACAATACGCCGATAATACTTCCGATAACGTAATATTTGCTGGGTTCTTCCAAAGGAATCGCATCTAAGTTGTTGGCTAATAATCCCAAATGACCAACGGCACTCAAGGCGTTGACGGCCAATAATATTCCTAAAAAGAACAAAATGCTGGAAATATCGACGCGACCGATGATGTTAGACATCATAAACCGTTCGTGCGTGCCTCCTTTGTCAAAGCGGTGTACAAGTTCTGAGGTCATCCACAAAATACTTAATCCGCTCAACATTCCAAGATAGGGTGGGAGGTGGGTTATGGTCTTGAAAATGGGAACGAAAATCAAACAACTTACACCTAAACAGAGAAAAAGTGTACTTTGCCAGGCTTTTTGATCGTAAGTGTGGTCTTGTTGTGATAGTTGCGGACGTTGAACATCGCCTTTCAGCTTGAAAGATAATACAATTAACGGAACGATGATGGAAACGGCACTGGGCAAAAAGTCCACAGTGATGATGTCGCTGGCCGAAATTTTACCGCCAATCCACAACATAATGGTGGTGACATCGCCAATGGGAGACCAAACGCCACCCGCATTGGCAGCCAAAATAACCATCCCGGCAAAGAACCACCGGTCGTG
>JAKSMH010000284.1 GCA_024400715.1 Bacteroidales bacterium
CGCCTATTTTCCTGATGAATAAATACACATCTTGTCTTGATATTTTTTTACCATATTGCAGAGCTTTCTTGTAAGATGTAAAGAATGAATTTACGCAAAATGTTATAATTAAACTGATAACGGGAATCAAATTAACTTGTTTATAATAAATCACCAGTCAGAGAGTTGAGCCATTTTAGACAGCTTGTTTTGAAAATAATTAGAGATGGCATTTTGTAAACCATTCAAGTTCCATTCTCTTATTGTTTCAATATCATGAGCATCTTCAAGAAAAAAATTACCAATTCGAATGCGGTTTAATTTATATAAAGTTGCTCCACACCCCAATTTTTTCCCAAAGTCTGAGGCAAGTGAACGAATATATGTCCCTTTTGAGCAGGAAACAGAGAAGTCAATATATGGAGGTTTGATTTCTCCAAATGTAATGGAGTGAATGAAAACAGATCGTGGCTCTCTTTCTATTTCCATACCTTTCCTCGCTAATTGATAAAGTTTTTTTCCATTAACTTTTAGGGCTGATACCATAGGAGGAACCTGTCTTGTTTCTCCTACGAAAGAAAGAAGTTTTTCTCGTATGTCTGAAATAGAAATGTGTTCATATGGGGCTTGGTGTATGATTTCTCCATCCATATCCATGGAATCTGTTTCCATGCCTAACTTGATCGTGGCTTCATACGTTTTATCTTCTCCAGAAAACAAATTGCTTAATTTTGTATAATTTCCAAACACAAGAAGAAGAAGCCCTGTTGCGGCAGGGTCTAATGTCCCACAGTGGCCAACTTTAGAACATTGAAAATGGGAACGGCAGAAAGAAACGACATCATGACTTGTCCAACCTGATGGTTTATTAACAAGAAGAAGTCCATTGATATGATTATATTCTTTATTCATGATGGTTTTTCTCCGTCAAATTTTCGTGGAAGAGTTCTCTCCGCACATTGCGGCATAGGGCTTGTTCGGCGTATTCTTTCGTTTTTGCAATAATACTGCAACCGGCCGCCATTTCGTGTCCTCCACCTTTCAAGGCTCTGGCAATACGTCCTACCGATATTGTCTTATCTTTTGATCTCAATGAAACTTTGAAAATGGACGGATTGGAAGTCGGTTTAATAATTGCTGCCACCACGACATCTTTTATTGAGCGTATAACTTCAATTAATTGTTCGGTTTCTTTTAGATTAACAGAATATTTATCCAATAATTCTCTTGTCACATTAACCCATGCGAATTTCCCGTCATACGCAAATTTAATATTATGAAACAATTCATTTTCAAAAAAAAGTAAATTGCGCGGTTTTGAGAAATAGATTTCCCGGATAATTCTTTCCTGGTCCGCTCCGGCTTCCAATAAATCTGCCGCTGCACGCATTGTGTCTGGTGTTGTGTTAGAGAAGCGGAAACATCCAGTATCTGTAATGATTCCAAGCAACAATGATGTCGCTGCGTATTCATCCCATTGCCATTCCTGCATTTTCGCATATTTCCAAATAATTTCCGATGCGGAACTTGCTTCTGGCATAATGCAGGATCCGATTCCGAAATATTCATCGGCATCAGGGTGGTGATCAAATATGACAATTGGTATTGTTAATTGATGAATATTTACTTCTCCCAAATCAATTCGTTTTTCATTTGATGCATCAACGCATACCAATAATGTATAATCGATGTTGATTGAATCACTTTTGGGAACAACACGACAATAAGGCAGAAAAGATCTATAATAATCAGGTAGCACATCCGGAAGATACAAATCCGCCTCATATCCGTTCTTGTTCAAAAGATGCCACATTGCAACTGCGCTTCCTACAGCATCCCCATCCGGCCATTCATGAGATACGACAAGTATTTTTCCCCCATTTTGTGGATTCGCATATCGTTGGACAAGAGTCGCATTAGTCGCTAAATCAACTTTGGGCATCCGAATTTTCCATTTCCATCTTTTTGATGATATCAAGAACTCTGTCGCCTTCTTCAACGGAATTGTCTAAAACGAAATGAAATACGGGAGTGTATTTTAAAATTACTTCTTTAGCGATGAGCGTTTGAAGTTCAATTCGTTTTTTCAGAATACGATTGATAATTTCATTTTTTTTATCTTCGTTGTCTGCACCCAATACACTGACATATACCGTTGCATTTTTTAATGAAGCGCAGCAATGAACTCTTGGAATAGACACGATTAAACCATTTTCATTAAAACCCAATAATTCAAGTTTTTCAGAAATGACTCTTTTCAGAAGCTCATTGATTCGGGCAATTCTATCTACATTTGCGACAGGATGAGTTGAATTATGATGACGAGGCATAGTTTTCTTCTTTCTCATTAGTTTGGGGAAACCAAAGAGGTTACAGAGTAGCACGTTTTAACTCAATTTCATACAATTGAATGATATCGCCTTCGGTGAAATCGGCAAAGTTATCCAAACGAATCCCGCATTCCATTCCCGCTCGAACTTCTTTAACATCATCTTTGAGATGACGTAGACAACGAACTTCTCCGTTGAATATGATTTCACCATTACGTAGTACGCGGGCTTTCGCTCCAACTGTGGCAACACCTTTTTCCACAATGCAACCACAAATATCCTGACCATTGGAAAGATGGAAAATTTTTCTAATTTTGACAACGG
>JAKSMH010000285.1 GCA_024400715.1 Bacteroidales bacterium
ACATTAAAGAACATGAAACACTACTCGTCATTGACGAAATACAAGAATGTCCGAAAGCACTAACTGCTATCAAATTCTTTGCAGAAGACACTCCAAACATCCATATCGCCGTGGCAGGTTCCTTATTAGGAGTTTCTCTACACAACGGTATTTCTTATCCTGTCGGGAAAGTGGATGAACTTAGGCTTTACCCTATGACTTTCACCGAATTTTTAGATGCCATGGGAAAAGAAGAAATGGCCAACC
This sequence comes from Bacteroidales bacterium, assembly GCA_024400715.1. The sequence continues at coordinate 247 of JAKSMH010000285.1, forward strand.
TACTAAAGTCTGGTGATTGGGATGTTATAAATGCTATTTCTGACTCTTTCATCGGTTTACTCCGTCAGTATTACTTTGTGGGAGGTATGCCTGCTGTAGTGGCTGAATACATTTCGAGCAACGACTTGATAACCGTTCGAAAAATCCAACAACAAGTCCTTAATGATTACGAGAGAGATTTTTCGAAGTATCCCCCCGCAAATCAAGTTCCACGCATCCGCATGGTTTGGAATTCTATTGTTTCACAATTGGCAAAAGAGAATAAGAAATTCATCTATAACGCTTTGAAAAAGGGCGCCAGGGCAAACGATTTTGAGATTGCGATCGAGTGGCTTATCGATTCAGGACTGGTTAGCAAAGTCTGCCAAACAAAATCAGTACAAATGCCTCTAAAATTCTACGAAGACATTGATTGTTTCAAGTTATTTCTGCTAGACATAGGTCTTCTCGGAGCCATGGCACAGACCCCAGCTTCAGCCATTCTTATCGGAGACAATATATTCAAAGAATATAAAGGTGCCTTTACCGAAGAATTCGTTTTCTCGCAACTTTGCACTACTAATATCCCAATATACTACCACAGCGTTGAAAAATCGCGTATTGAGTTAGACTTTGTCATCCAAGTCAACGACAAGGTATATCCAGTGGAAGTGAAGGCTGAAGAAAATGTGAAATCAAAATCTATGCGTCAATTCATAACAAACAATCCGGACCTCAAGGGATTGAGATTTTCTATGAAAAACCATATAGACCAAGATTGGGTGGAAAACATACCGCTTTATGCCTGTTTGGAAGATTTAAACAGAAAGCTACAACTGTGGACAATATAGGCCACGATTATCCTTTTACCAATAGATAAAAGACGACGCTTTACAATTCCAACCTCAGCACCCTCATTGGCCTTCCCGCACCCATATACAGGCTGTCGTCTTCTGCAGTTTCGCCAGTTGGCACAAATCCGCATTTTTCCATAACACGGCCAGAAGCCGGATTGTCGATAAAGTGACCGCTGACCAACGACTTTATATCTGTTGTTTTTCGAATATGGTCAATCAGCAAAGCCAGAGCTTCGGTACAAACGCCCTTATTCCAATACGGCTTAGCCACCCAATACCCTACGGTGGGTTCGTTGGGGCGAGACGGTAGTTTGCACTCGCACGAAGGGCCATACCCCATAGCACCAATCGCCTCGCCTGTCTCTTTTAACACTATCGCCCAAGTGGTGGCATCGTTAAAAATGGTTCGGATAATTTCAAGGCTCTCGGCTTCTGACTGATGCGGAGGCCAACCTGCCCGCGGTCCGACTTCCGGATCGGCAGCATATTTATATAATGCAGAGGCATCGCTATCTTGCCAACGCCGCAACATAATTCTTGAAGTTTCCATTTTGTTTCTTTTTTCGGTTTTCGAAGTACAATATTACGAAAATCAAAACAAATTCGCCACGCGTCAAAACAGTGCATACAACTTTTTCAAAATAAAAATTTTCAAATATTCTTTATTTTGTCATTATTTGTCAAAATTTATATATAATTTTACAGTATCTAAACATTAATTCAGAATAGATATGGAATTAGAAAAAGAAGACTCATTTTTTGAAGACCAGGAAAAAAACATCTACAGGGTTAAAGAAGATTGCAGAGTGGAAACCATCACAATATCGGCCTATTTAGACGAACTTGTGCTATGCAATCTGCCCAAGTTAAGACAGATAAATCTTGAAGCCCCGGTTGAGAACGCTATAATAGAAAACTGTCCGAAACTGGTAATCAACCGCACCCCCGCCAACCATGCCCGCATCAGCGGGTGCGACGCTATTACATGGTTCTCGGTCGACGGCGAAGAGTGCGAGATTAGCGACTGCAAGAATTTAGAAGAGCTGGACATCAGCGCTTTCGACTGCGACTATGGCATGTCGGTAACTATAAAAGACTGCAAAAAACTCAAGAAAGTCTGCTGCGAAGGTAGGGAAGATATAGACTTGAAAATTTTGGGCTGCGATGCTTTGCGCGAGTTCTGCAACGATGGGGAGTATTTCCCTGATGCGGACATCGAACCCAACAACACCACCATTTTGAAGACGGTGCCCTGCAGCAATTTCAGTCTGAACGATTTTGGCGGAATCAAGCAACTGTACATTGGAGACCAAAGCATATTCAACATTCTTGACATCAACGACGACGAGCAGTTCAAGAACATGATTGTCGACGATATTGAGATGTCGGTTGACTGCAGCGGCATGGAGGATTTGGAATTGGTGAAGATTGCCGACGGAACAAACCTCTACGAAGCCAACTTCAGCGGTTGCAAGAACTTGCGGAACCTCTACATTGGAAGCGGCACCCACTGCGACT
>JAKSMH010000286.1 GCA_024400715.1 Bacteroidales bacterium
CACTGATCACTCCTAGTCATGTATGCTGTCAGTAGGTGATATATCGCCCTCGCCCGCGGCTCTGACAGCGAGGACTGATGCATATCAATCACATTGCTGTCACGGCGCTTGGCCGGTCCCGTCTGAGCCTCCTTCGGAGTCATCACTTTGACTTTATCCAACGTATTCTGCAAAAGGGGGATAATCATTTGCCAATCAATATCATTTTTCTTTAAGATATCGTAGGCGATATGATACATGGCATTGGTGAAATTGCATCCGAAAATAGCTGCCCGATGAAGTACAAAACGCTGTTTTTCATCCATATATGACACCAGATTGGACAATTTCATCGCCAAGGTCATCAGGTCTTCCTCTGCCTGTTTCACATTTCCTTCCACGCTCAACGGCACCACCACACCGGCGAAATCCATATTTTTGCTCAAACTCTGGTATGGGTAGATGATTCCGAAATTTTCGGCATAATTTTCAAGGATATGAATAGACATTGACCCTCCCGTATGGGCAGCCAAGGGCAATTTGAATGGCAACTGCGGCAACAATTCGTCAAAACAGTCGTCCTTCACGGCGAAAAGGTACAAGTCGCTATGCGGTTTCAAATCCGACAAGCGGCAAATGGCCTCCGCATCACATTTTTCAGCCAGTGCCGTGGCGTGTTCCAACGTTCTGCTATACACTTGCGGTATCAGGATGCCGACCTTCCGCATCGCGTAGGTCATCCAATGGGCAATGTTTCCCGAACCAATAATCGTTACCTTTTCAATCATTATTCAAGCGTCAATTTATAATCAAAGGGCAATTTCAAATTCCTCACAAACAGTTCCGGATTGATTCTAAGCTGGGAATTGTCAAATTTGGTCTTGTACTTTTTGTCTTTTTCATCCACAATCAGGGTAAACGGCACTTTTGCCTGCTCTTGCGCACTATCCAAGGCCTGTTTGATCAGCTGTGCCGATTCGGCCGAGACATCAAGAACGTTCATTTGTAAGTTTACTCCTTTGCACAGATGTCCATACGCCTCGTTCAAAAAACAAATTTCCACAGGTTTTTGATTATAGAAAGGTTCGCCTTGATAATCCTTCCCCATATAGCGTTTTTCCACCTTTAATCTGACAAAGACAAATTTTCCGGCTTCTAACAGATGTTTATAACGGGCCAAATCCTCACTGAACAAACGCCAAGTCCACGAAGAATCGTAATCTTCAAACGTGATAATTCCCATATCCTTGCCGTTTTTCGTCACCGTTGTCTTTGCGTCGCTCACCATAGCGGCAAATTTCAACTCCTTGCCATCGTTTCTGGCGAAAAATTCCTTATTTGCCAAATCAGACAAACGGCAATTGGTATAATTGTCAATAATCAGCTTAAATTCATCAAGCGGATGACCGGTGATATAAAAGCCGGCGATTTCCTTTTCGTGCTGGGCTTTCACCACATGGCTCCAGGGTTCACAATCCGGTAGTTGTGGGAGCATTTCGGCAGCGGTCTCCGGCTGGGCATCGAAAATGGAAAACTGTCCCTGATTGTTTTGTTCTTTAATAATGTATAAAAAATACTTTTCGATAAAGTTTTTATCTCCGGAATCAACCGCAAAGAACTGGGCACGATGCATTTCGGTGAAGCAGTCAAACGCGCCTGCGTAAGCCAAGGATTCAATGACATGACGGTTGCAGTTGCGCAAATCCACACGCTTCATAAAATCGTTAAAATCCTTGTACGAACCGTTTTTCTCACGTTCTTCCACCAGATTTTCCACGGCGCTGGTCCCCACTCCCTTCAATGCGGCCAAGCCGAAACGGATATTTCCATCCTTGTTGACGCTGAAAGTCAACTCAGACTCATTCACATCCGGTCCCAACACCTTGATTCCGTGTTTCAAAGTATCTTCAATGAACCCGGTAATCTTGTCCATATTACTGATGTTGTTGGTTAAGTTCGCCGCCATAAATTCAGCCGTGTAATGGGCCTTCAGATAAGCCGTTTGGTAGGCCACCCAGGAGTAGCAGGTGGCGTGCGACTTATTGAACGCATAGGACGCAAACTTTTCCCAGTCCGCCCAAATCTTCTCCAGGACTTTAGGATCGTGGCCATTGGCCTGACCTCTGGACAGAAATTCGGGTTTGAGTTTATCCAGTTTATCCTTCTGCTTTTTACCCATTGCCTTACGCAAGGTGTCGGATTCGCCACGCGTGAAATTCGCCAACAGACGCGACAACAACATCACCTGTTCTTGATACACCGTGATGCCGTACGTATCCTTCAGATAGCGTTCCATAATGGGAATGTCGTACTTAATTTCCTCCCCACCCTGCTTTCTTTTGATAAACTGCGGAATATAATCCATTGGTCCGGGACGGTATAAAGCATTCATTGCGATCAAATCCTCGAACTTGCTGGGCTTAAGTTCGCGCAAGTTCTTTTGCATCCCGGGGGATTCAAATTGGAAAGTGGCCACGGTATCGCCATTACAGAAAAGTCGGAAAGTTAATTCGTCATCCAGCGGAATCGTGTCTATATTCAAATCCTCTCCACGGGATTTTTTGATGTTTTTCAGGGCTTCACGAATGATTGACAGGGTACTCAGTCCCAAG
>JAKSMH010000287.1 GCA_024400715.1 Bacteroidales bacterium
CCTCGTATCTGCGAAAACAATTACAACAATTCGGTGTGGAATCTCTTGGCGACAACTATTTTCAATCTTACGATTTAGCTGGATTTGCCTTGGAAGGAAGCATTTACTGCGACATTGACGGGCAAGCACTCTTGCAAGGAGACGATTATCGTATTGCGCCTTTTTCCCATTCACTCAACGGCACCTACCCTATCATCCAAATTTCCTGCTCTACGCTTATAGACTCGAAAAAAATCGATAAGATTAAACAAAAATATGGCGACAAATTATCCCGAAGTTTAATCTATTTTGATGACACTAAAGCCCACTTTAAAACAGAAGAAGATAAAAAAACATATCAAAACACTCTATTGCGGTTAACGTTTGACAACCCATTTCATTCCGCCGGCATAATCAAAGGGGTGGCCAAAATGTCAGCTTGGGGGCTTTCCCGCACGCATTATGCCAGAGAATCGGCTATCGTTTATATGTTGAATGATAAAATCAAGCGCAATTCGAAAAAAATCACCATCCAATACAACAACGAATTACGGGATTATACACACCATAACGTTTGCGGTATCATCAGGGGAAGCGAGCACCCCGAAGAATACATTGTTTTATGCGCCCATTACGACCATTTGGGTGCTATGGGCGAAGATATTTATTTTCCAGGTGCGCACGACAATGCCAGCGGCTGTGCCTTTTTGCTGAATATGGCACAATATTTCAGTAAAAATCAGCCTCGTTATTCCATCGTATTCTTGTTTTTTGCTGGCGAAGAAAGTGGCTTACTCGGCTCAAAACATTTCACGGAGAATCCTTTAATTCCTCTCAATCAAATCAGATTTGCAATCAATTTTGACTTATTGGGTGGTGGTGACGATGGGATTACCTTGGTCAACAGTACCGAGGGCAAGGGCAAAGCCCTCTACGACAAAATCGTCGCTATCAATGAAAGCGAACAACTTATTCCCAAAATCGTCACACGCAAAAACACAGCCAACAGCGACCACTACTTCTTCACCCAACACGACGTTACCGCTCTGTTTCTCTACACAATGGGCGGCAAAACCGGTGCTTATCACGACCCATCGGACAGCAACGAGAATTGTTCTCTGACGAAATTCGACTCCATTTCCAAATTATTCAGGATACTGATAGAAAAAGAGGGCGACTAAAAGCCACCCTCCATTATGATTTCCGAAAGAAATTTTCCTATTCTATATCTAATTTTTCAAGCGTATATCCTTTTAAATTATACATTCCAAAATAGGCATTTCGTCCATCAAAGAGCCATAAACGATTAAAGGTATTCTTGCTCTGCGCATAATCCATCACAGGGCGCGTCATGATATTAGTCTCGCTCAATTTTGAAATATTCAAACAATTTTTGGCACGTCCCAAAACAACATTGACCGCGGCCGGACTGGGTTGGGTTGGAATATGGGACTTGCTGTCCGTATATAAGACATAAACATCATTGCCTTTGACAAAGGAAGAGAATGACAAGCCTATGCCCAATGCGTTCATACCATTACATTCTCGTTCAAACAGCATCCATTGGGAACCGATATTTTGATTCTTCATTAAAATATGTTCTGCCATAACTGTGCCATTTTCATCAAAATGCTGACAAAGAATATTTTGCTTATGATACCAATAAGTCGTGGTTCCATTGTCTTCTTTTATGACCATACAGGTATTCTCGCCCAACATAACGACATTTCCGTTTTCCAATTGATAAATATCCTTGCATTCCGTATGATAGGGAGCACGAATATACAACACCTGTTCAATACCGGGACGTTGGTCGGCAGAAAAGTCCTCTTTCTTCAATGCCGCAAAATCATTGATTTTAGCATCAAAAACTACAGAAAAATAGCCACAAGTAGGCTGATGATCTTTATTGGCGAAATAACCTCCGATAAAAAGATTATTATTTTTCAAAGCTAACATTTTCATAGAATGGATAATTCCATCTTGGAAAGGAATAGCTCTTGCTTCCGCCTTATCCTCAGTGATTTTCAGCAAATGGACGGCAGAACTTTCCCAAAAATTATTTTGTTGCTGTCCATCGGCCATAAGTAAATACACAACACCTTGATTATCAACGATTAAATCTTCCACAGAAAAAGTACCGCCATAAATTTCAGGTTTTAACGATCGATAAAAAACCTCATTACCCTGTTCGTCGTAAAGGAAACAATGGAATGCGCCGACCTTATAATTAGGATTTACGGAGAACAATACAATTGCATGATATTTTCCATCAGCAGAAGTAGCCGCATACTCCCGCACATCACCAAAATACTTCACTGGCATTGAGAAGCGCAATTCTGGAGTTACTTTTTCCGCATCAAAGGACTTTGAAAATTTTGCCACGCGATACTCGTATTGCGTATTTTTGGGATAACAACCATAAACGGCAAAGTACTGGTCGCCGGCATCAAAAGAAAGCAAACAGAAATTTTTGGCGGGCAAAGTCAAGGGTTTTGAGCTGAAGGTATTACTTTGTTTATCGTATTTCAGAATCTGATGATGATAAAATTTTGACTTATCGACTTTCGGGGCCATATAAACCACAAAATTATCATTACCATTA
>JAKSMH010000288.1 GCA_024400715.1 Bacteroidales bacterium
TGACAAAATCAGATATGTATGACTATGCAGCCAAGATGTTCCAAAGTAACAAGAAGTATTACGATGTTTCAACAACAGCAAAAAAACTGAGACTTACATTGAATAACATCTACACTGTTGATAAATACTTCTTTGTTGACATTTCAATGCTGAATAAAACCAATATTCAATTCGACATCGACCAAATCCGTTTTAAAATTGAAGATAAAAAAATCTTCAAAGCTACGAGTTTTCAAAGTGTTGAAATCAAGCCAATCGTTACACTTAACGACGACATGAATTTCAAACATAATTACCGAAACATCTTCGTCTTTGAAAAATTCACATTCCCTGAAGATAAAGTCTTCACAATCGAAATTTCAGAAAAACAAATCTCGGGCAGGACAATCATTTTGCGCGTCAGCTATGCCGGTGTTCTGAGTGCGGATCCGTTCATCATCAAATAATAGTGCCATGAAAAAATTATTACTCATCGTCCTTACAATCTTTTCCCTAGCGTTTGATGCAAATGCTGGAGAAGGAGATTTGATGCTGAATGTTTCAGGAGGACTTGCTTACCGTAAAACTGCAATGGCAAACCTCGCCATGGAATGGGAAACAAAATACCATAACTCATGGATGGTTTATTTTGATGCTGCTACAAATTTCGCCTGGTGCGATATCGATCAAACCTATCTTTGTTCTGAAACTTTTTGGGATTACAAAACATTAGGGATAGGAGGGGCTTATAAACCTGCCTTATATAGATGGAAAAATTTGAATCTCAAAGGTGGACTTGGTGTAGATCTTGGCATTAAGGAGGGATATTCTTTTTTTATGAGCGTGGATTTGTTTTTCGAATTATCCTACTCGCTCAAAAACAAAACGCAGATATTTTTACAACAGAAAAATGATTTCTGTTTTTGGTGCAAAGAAAACTTCCGTAATGGATTTATGGTCGGAATAAAAATCCCATTAAACTAATCAACTATGAAAAAAATAATGTTCCTATTGTCATTGGCCGTCTTGACATTGGCCACTGGATGTAAAAAGCACACGATGATTGAACCCGAACCCAATCCTGTAGATTTGACAATGCGTGTCGGAAATATCTATTGTAGCGATGGGACAACTATCGATCCATATAACTACAACAAAGCTGGCATGACAAACGCCGTGGGGGTTATCTTTTGGGTCAATGATTCCCTTGATGTCGAAGATAAGGCATATATTGTAAGTCGATTTGATGCAAAATTTAATGAGAATACGAAATGCTCTTGGAGTGATACTCTTGCAGAAACCGGCGTTTCAACTTCAATTACTGAAATGAATGGCGCGGCAAATACGACTGAAATTATCAGTTACGAAATGAAAAAGGGGGGACGTTTTGAAGCAAAAGATTACGCCGTGACCTATCACGATGGAAACTACTTTAACTGGTATTTACCATCAGCAGCACAATTGGTTGAACTTTATCGAAATCAGGAAGCGGTTATTCAAGCTTTACAATACTGTGAAGGAAACGATTTCAGCAATGTATGGTATTGGACCTCTACGGAAGACAATGATGGCGAAGAAAGCAAAAAATACAACGCCTATATCGTTTCACTTAGAGAGGGTCATATTCAAGCCGAACTGAAAACAAATTCCCACGTGGTAAGACCCGTGAAGACAATAAAATAATTACAATTTTACAAAAAAAATCATCAAAAAAAGGAGGTAAAATACAAGAAAATTCACTATCTTTGCCCTGTAAGTGGAAAAATGAAGTTGTTGGCTTACAGGTTGCTTGACAAACAATTTCAGCAAGGCCGCGGCTAAAAGAATGGCAAAAACATAGTTAATAATTATCAAAACTTAAACACAATGAAAATTAAACATTTGTTTTTCGTATTGATGGCTTGTTCACTTGTTTTCGTTTCTTGCAAGAAAGAAGAAAACAAGCCTCAGAATGATGATAGAACTCCTATCGCAATGCGTGACAATACCGGCAAGATGGTAAGTTTGGTTAATGTGGAAAAATTGCAGGCTTTCATCGATGCAAAAGCCACAAAAGACAACCAGATTGTCATTGAATCAGTTTCTGTTACCGACAAGACAAATGATGATCCGTTCTTCTTAAACATTTCTCTTATTGATGTCAATGAAGGACAGGCTTATTCTGTTTCTCTGATTGGTGAATACTTTGAAGAAATCTCTAATTATCTCTACATTAACAACGATGTGAAAAGAGGTAATACTGGTTGCAAATGTCCTGACGGTGAAATTTTACAGCTAGTCGATGGTAAAGAAGTTGAACCAGAGCCATGCTATTTACCACCGGGGTTATTTGTTGGATGTAACAAACAACATTGTTCAGCGGGCTCATGTACTCCGATGGGTAGTCATGGGGATTACTATTGTAGCGACTGTACACCAAAACCTGGTTATGAGGTCGGAGAAACAAACTGTGTCCCAATGCAAAAGGTACATAAAGGTTTCTGGGGATTTCTTCTCGATGTTTTAGGTCAATACTTTTGATAAAACCTTATCACAATGAAACACTTACTGAAAACTTTTGCAGTCCTCATGATGGCCACCGTTGCATTCT
>JAKSMH010000289.1 GCA_024400715.1 Bacteroidales bacterium
CGACTTCGGATTCTCAACCACCGATATGCGCGAGGCCAACCTCAACCAGAAGATGATGAAAACTGCGCAAAAAACCATCGTTCTTGCCGACTCCAGCAAATTTGGCAAACGTGGCTTCGCGAAAATCGGCGACACTGAAGACATCGATGTCATCATCACCGACGCTGGCATATCTTCAAAAGACCGTGCCGCCATCGAAGACCTTGGCATCGAACTCATCATTGCAAAATAAGCACACTCTTTTGCGGCAGTGGTGCACTGCCTTTTTCTAAATAAAACAAAAACATTTTCTTTTAAGTAACAAAGGCTCCAGAACTCAATCTGAAGCCTTTGTTTTATCAGTGAGCGCCACAATCATCTCACAAAAAAATTGTTCAAGCAACACATTGAATAGATGTGCTAAATAATACCACTCAGGTCGATTTTATATTCTGTGGGTGCAGATTCGTCACGATGCATAAACATTGTCATGTAAATGGGCATATAAACCACAGAATCATCTATGAAAAGATTGTCGTTGCACAAAACAATTGCTTTCCTCAAATCATAATCTTTGCATTGCATAATGTTGGCCAACGCGCGATGGCGTGCATAGTCTTTTCCTGATTTGACTTCTATAGGAAGAACACCACCATCCAAAGATACAACGAAATCCACTTCACCTCTTTTCTTGCTGTTGTAGTAATATGGGACTATACCATGGGCTATCAATTCCTGCGCTACAAGATTCTCATAGATAGAACCGTGGTTAATACCACTGTCGACCCGCAAAACACGCATTTGGCTTCCCTCGGCATACATTGCCGCCAACAGCCCCACATCGCACAAGAACAATTTGAGCAGATTTCTTGAGCGAGCGAGCAACAGCGGTTGCTTGGGTTCTTCCACATTATAAACAGGTATTGCAACACCAGCATTTTTCAGCCAAAGGAAAGAATTGTGGAATCGCTCGTATTTGGCGTTTTCGTTGAGGTTTTTAAGGATAAAACGCTTGTTTTTCGCATCCAATTCAGGCGGAATCAAATCAAATATTTCGTTGATAGCCAATTTATTGCTTGGGGCATATTTAGCAATATCTCTCTTGTACATTGCAATGATTCCCTTCTGAACATCCATTACACGCTTGATGTTGTTTGTCTCCATGTATTTCACGACAGCCGCAGGCATACCACCAACAATGAGGTAAAGGCGAAACAATTCCATCATTTTTTTATGAATGAACTCGTCCACGGGGTGGAGATTTTCCCAAGATTCCCTCAAATGGTTAATAACATTGGCGCCAATACCAACAGCCTTGACAAACTCCTCAATATCAAGTGGAAACATTTCCTTAACATCCATATACCCAACCGGCTCGGAGCGCAAGTCCTTCAACTCTACCCCAAGCAACGAACCGCTCAAAATATACCTGTATGACCCATCCTCTACCAAGAACTTGATAGCAGTCACAATCTCTGGGCAAGATTGAACTTCATCAAAGAAAATGAGAGTCCTTCCTTTTTCCAACTTTTTGTCTGTAATTGTGGACAAACGCAGCAATAATTCGTCGGTGCTTTTTGCCGACTTAAACAGCAATGCGGCATCCTCGTCTTCGATAAAGTTGATTTCAACAAAACATTTCCATTTCTCTCCAAATTTTCGAATGGAATAAGTCTTACCAATTTGCCTTGCACCAGTAATAAGTAAGGCATTATTTGAAGTTTTGTAGTAGTCTTCAATGTACGCATCAATATATCTACCTATCATAAAGCACTGATATTTAAATCAAAACAATACACAATTTCCATTTTTCCAATGCAAAATTAATCAAAATTTCCACTTTTCCAACGTATTTTTCTACAAAATTTCCACTTTTCCAACGATTTTTTCACTAATTTTTCCACTTTTCCAATGCGTTTTTCTAAAAATTCTCCACTTTTCCAATAATTCTTTCCAGCTTTTTTGCAGCTATGATGCACCCTTTTTCTAAATAAAACAAAAACATTTTCTTTTAAGCCAGAAAGTGCATTAGGGCATGGATAAGATTTAGGTTATCATAGTGTCAGGATTTGCGCTATATTGAACGAGCATAGGGGCTCCTATGTGAGTGAAAAATAGTACAAATCATGCCTATGAGAAATAAAATATTGCCATTTGCTCCTAATGAACTTTCTGGGTTTAAGCAACAAAGGCTCCAGAACTCAATCTGAAGCCTTTGTTTTATCAGTGAGCACCACAAGCGGTGCTGTTAATTTACGCGATTATCCAGCCCGAGTTCGGCGAGGGTGAATGTCTGCGCATTGCCGTCTTGGTCTTTGCACTGCAAGCGAGCAGGTTTTCCTTCCTCTTGAAGAATCACGAGGTCGGTATAGAAGCCTTTCAACAATGGCTTCCAAGTTTCGCCCTCACGCACCCAGGCATTCCACAAATAGCCGAATGCGGGATTCCAAGATGCTGCAGCAATGAATGGCTTTCCGTCGAGCACAAATGTGTTGAGATATTTCTCGAATTTGGTATCAAACGCCAATTGAAGCGTGGCGCGATGGCG
>JAKSMH010000029.1 GCA_024400715.1 Bacteroidales bacterium
AGGAGTGGCTGCCAAAGATGGATTGGCAATTTTGAAAGTAGCGTTAATCGTATGATCGCTTACCACGTCTTCAAAAGTATATTCCAGACGACGTTGTTGTGCTACGCCATCCACTGTAAGCACGTCAACGGTATAACCTGTTTCAGGAGTCAGTGTGAAAGTCTGCGTTCCATGGAGAGGAACGACCACATTTCCTTCTGGCGTGATTTGGCCGTGTTCTCCCGCGGAAGCCACAATTTGGAAATCGCTAACCATTTGGCCTGCAACTTCAATATCGTCAATAAGCAAACCCGAACCGTTGGAGCCAGAAGCTTCAAAAGCAATTTGATAATTGGCCGTTGGGTTAGGCAGGGATATTGTCTTTTGCGCCCATTCGTTACTTGGCGTATTATAGGTTTCCAACAAAGTCCAATCCGCTGTTGGGGAAGTTCTATAATAAACTTTTAGCGTATAGTTAGCACTACCCTGCTGTGCATACCAAAATGACAACGTAGGATTCGTGAGGAAAGTAAAATCGAAGTTGGGCATAACCAACTTTGTTGTTCCATTGGTCACATAATAGTACGAAGCATTTTTCTCTCCGGAGTGAGCCGTGGGAATCGAACCGCTATTATTTCCGTGTGCGGTTTTCCAGACAAACGTGTTATTCACGAATTCGTTATAACAGTACAACGGAATATATTGTGATTCAAAAGACTCTCTCCAAGGGAAAGTGTCGATTGTTGTCAAACCGCGAACCACTTGGAATTGTAAGCTATCACCCATATTGGTAATATTGCTGATACGCACATTATTGACATAATCTCCGTTGGTGAAGAATGGGAACGGATTAGAATACTTGCTAAACTCATTCATTCCATAGCCACCAAAAACAGATTGTTGCATAACACCGTATGTTGGTTCGTACGGATTTTCCGTGGAAGGTTGTCCATTTTTACGGAAAGCATACACTTCTGGAAAAATTTCTTCAAAATCCACGCCCGCATTGCCTTCCCATTCGTCGTTAATACGATAGATAACCGCACCGGTACCATAGACCTGGCTATCAAAGAAATAATTAGTATTACGATATTCCAATATTAGGTATTCATTGGGGCGGAAAGGATCGTTCAATGGAATTTTATAGGCACTGTTCTTTGAAGTGGCCACTGGATAAATGGTATAGAGACCGTTTGTGTCGGCACTTGGAATTTCGTCAATCCAATGACCATATCTATATTTCATATAAGCACCCATATTCTGTGGTGGAGTTGAGTTTTGTTCCATTAAATCCCACGAACCCACAAAGGTATGGTCATTGCCACCAATTTCGTAGCCATATAAATCCGGAGCACTAAGCGAGTGGAACATCTCGTGGCACAAGGTACTGGTTGAAAAATAGTAACTATTTCGCGCCAGCTGGAAATTATAATCATAAACTCGTTTTCCACGAATATAAATTGTCCGATCCCACAATGATGTTCTATGCGGCCAGAGCAATTCACTCCAACCTTCCACATCACTATTGATAACAAAGACCATATTATCCACACATCCGTCGTTATTGTAGTCTAAATCCAAACCCTGAGGAACCATAAACTGCATAAAACGGACAGCGCTATCCACCAGATCTGCTTCTCGTTGATGACGTTCCCATTCGTCTGCATATCCCCATATTGGATCATGCTGAATAGTTCTATAATATCCCTTAGGGTGAATATCGTGGTACGAAAGAATTATATCACCATTAGGAGCCGGATAAAAGTGTGATTGAATGGTGAACTGGTTATAGGAAGCATGCTGAAAATAATTCTTCATTGACGAAGAATTTTCAGAAGTCGTATCATTAAACATATTTTCCACAGTCGTAAAATTGTCAATGAAATTGGTATCATCGGCAAAACTGATAAAGACTACGAGATTGTTCATTCGGCCGTGGTTCATTGTACGAGTCGGGGCAGGTGCATTCTCACGGATTCTTCTTTCGTTAGCCAAACGGCGAGCCATAATTTTGTTGGCATTGCCCAAAAATCCGGGGGTAAGCGCGGCTTTTGTCCTCGGATTGGTTTGTCCAACGATAAATTCAGAAGGAACGATTTCGTCACCTTGTTTCACAGCATAGGTATAGTACCTCGTTTCGGGATTAATGATAATAGTATAACCATCGGCATCGTGGTAATAATTAAAATATTCATCCCCACTGACAAAGCAATGGATTACCTCACCGTTAGGCTGGGTAATTGTACAAGGCACATTCTTTAGTGGTGCAGCCAAAATACTGCTTGTCATCAAAATGACAAGCAGTATGGTAGAAAATATGTTTTTCATCTTAGGAACAATAAATTATTTTAATCTTTTTAATTTAACGGTGAAATGTCTCATCAATTCAGCTTCCCAGGTGATTTCCAAACCACGGGTGATGGTTTCTCTTCTGTCGTAAACATTCTTCAATGCGGCAGCGATAACATCCATGTGGTTGTTGGTGTAAACTCTTCTTGGAATGCACAGACGAACGAAATCGAGACCTCCAAAACGGTTTTCACGAGTTACAGGGTCACGGTCAGCCAAGATGTAACCGATTTCGCAAGCACGGATACCTGCTTCAAGGTACAATTCGCAAGTCAAGGTTTGAGCAGGAAATTCTTCCTTTGGAACGTGAGTCAACACTTTGTCGGCATCCACGAAAATGGCGTGACCACCGGCGGGACGTTGGTAAGGAATGCCATATTCATCCAATTTCTTGGCCAAATACTGAACTTGTTGAATACGTGTATCCAGCATATCGAATTCTGTATTTTCATCCAAACCCACTGCCAAAGCAGCCATATCACGGCCATTCATACCACCGTAAGTCAAGAAACCTTCGAAAGGAATACAGAATCTCTTGGCACCTTCGTACCAATCTTCCTTGTTGGTAGCGATGAAACCGCCCATATTCACCAAACCATCCTTTTTAGCGGACATCGTCATAGAATCAACGTATGAGAACATTTCCTTGGCGATTTCCTTGATCGTCTTATTTTCGTAACCTTTTTCACGAGTTTTGATGAAATAAGCATTTTCGGCAAAACGGGCAGAGTCCATATTTACTGGAACGCCGTACTTGTGGCAAAGGGCGCAAGTATCCTTAATATTTTGCATACTTACGGGCTGTCCTCCTACCGTGTTATTGGTAACAGTCAACACCATAAAAGGAACATTACCTTGATTTTCCTTCAAAACCTTTTCCAGTTTTTCCAAAGAGACATTACCCTTGAAAGGAACTTCCAATTGGGTATCCTTTGCCTCGTCGGTTGTTACGTCGATAGCGAAAGCCTTACGTGATTCGATGTGGCCCTTTGTTGTATCGAAGTGGGCATTGCCGGGAACCACATTGCCTGGTTTTACCAAATAGGAAAACAATACGTTTTCAGCGGCACGGCCTTGGTGGGTAGGAATTACATAATCGAAACCCGTGATTCTGGTCACCGTATCCTTAAATTCGAAGAATGATCTTGAACCTGAATAACTTTCGTCTCCCAACATCATAGCAGCCCATTGACGATCACTCATAGAACCTGGTCCAGAGTCGGTATTCAAGTCAATGTAAACCTGTTCTGACTTCAACATAAAAATGTTATTGTGAGCTTCTTCAAGCCATTTTTCACGTTCTTCACGTGTGGATTTCTTGATGGGTTCAACCATCTTGATTTTCCAAGATTCTGCAAATGGTAATTTCATAGTATTAAATTTTAGTTGTTATTATTTTGATTTTTTTTCACTAATTCCGTTTTGATCAATTGACCATTATCATTAAAGAAATACTTATAAATAAGCTTACCTCCTTCATCAAAGAATTTCCATTCTCCGATTTTCAATCCGTGACGATAATTGCCGACATAGTACAAATAACCGTTGTCGTAATAAACCTTGTACAAACCTTCTTCCTTACCATCTACATAATGTGCTTCGGTACATAAATTTCCGTTTTTATGGTAGGCGAACCAGTCCCCGTCACGCTTGGTTTGATCTACAATATTTCCTTCCGTATATTTATAATGTGTACTATCATAATAATATACTTCGCGATATTTTTCGTCGGTCAATTGGCCATTCTCGTCCACTTTATAGAAGCACACAATGCGAGATTGCTTATCCGCGTAGGTTTGTTCGACCTTCTTGCCTGATAGCGTATCATTGTTATCGATTTTTCCCGCACCAATGGTCGCCTCGTTCAATTCCACGCACTCCACACTATCGACCGTTTGTTCTTCCTTGGACTTAGGCTTACACGACATCATTCCCGTCAGGAACAACAAGACCACCGTTATGCACAACAGTTTTTTCATACTTATTTTTTCTTTTTAGAAAAAGGTTCATTTAAAATATCCAGCACTTCATTGGTAATATCCTTTGTCGGATCGGCATCCAGCATTTGGCCGCCATACTGATACGAGAAGATGAAGGATGCGTTTCTCTCGGCATTCACGCGTTGGGTGGCCGCGATGACCGAATCGGCGATTTGCTTCAAAGCCGCCGCCTGACGTGCTTCCAAGCTGCTCATTACCTGATTGTAATCGGCCTGAAGTGCCTCACTTTCGGCCATCAGCTGTTGCTGCGCATTTTCCACCTGAACCTGGGTCAAGATACCCGATTGGTAATTTTGCTGGAACTGGGCATATTTTCTTTCCAAGGCACTTTGTCTATTCTTGAAAAGGGCTTCCTGCTTGGCCATCTCAGTTTCAATATCATCGGTAAGAACATTGACCAATTCATATTGTGAATTAATCTTATCAATATTGATGTACACGATTTCTCCTGAACGGGTTTCCGTGTTGACTACCGGCGTTGAACGATGACTTGCGGTTTTCGGGAAAAAGAAATACAGGATATACAATCCGATTACCGCCAATACCAATACGATTTCAACAATCCATTTCGCGATACAGCAAGAGCACTTTTTCTTTTTGCAAGTTTCTGGATTAGACTCTTGGGAAACTTCAGCTACATTTTCTTCAAATTCACTCATTATTATTAGTTTTTCGTTATTAATTTCCAACTTCGGACAAATATTTAATTCTCATAATACGCACTTCTTCCATCGAATATTCATCTTCGCCCAATTCTTCAAGGGCATCCTGAACGGAATCGGTTTGCGCGTTATTGAAATAGTCCAGTATATCTTCCTGGTGATAAGGGTCTATCACCTCATCAATATAGTAATCGATATGGAGTTTCATACCCGAAGCCACGATACTTTCTATTTCCGTCAAAAGTTCGTCCATTTCCATACCCTTGGCCACGGCGATATCCTCAAAAGCGATTCGCTTGTCAATATTTTGGATGATGTAAACCCTGTTATAGGACTTATTTGCCACCGTCTTGACCACAAAATCCTGCGGACGTTCAATTTCATTGTCTTCCACATAATTTTTAATCAATTCGATAAACGGCTTACCGTATTTTTGGGCCTTTCCCGCACCCACGCCAGTGATATGTGTCATCTCTTCCATATTGGTAGGATACTGGATACACATATCCTCCAGGGACGGATCTTGGAAAATCACATAGGGTGGAAGATTTTCGGCATTGGAGATGGTCTTGCGTAAATCCTTCAGCAAGGCGAAAAGGTTCTTATCAAAGGCATCGCCCTTAACAGGAACCGGATCGTCCATCATCTCATCGTCATCGTCATCCACTTCGGCATTAACATTCTTCGGTTTGACAATCATAACGGAATATGGATTGACCATATATTTTTCACCTTTCTTCGTCACTTTCAGCAAACCGTAATTTTCCACATCTTTCACGACCAGTTCTTCGAAAATAGCCAGACGAACCACATTTGCCCAGAATTTCTTGTCATAATCCATACCCTCACCGAACTGTTTCAGCTTTTGGTGTTTGAATTTTTCAACCGAAGTAGTGGCGTCACCCACGATAATATCAATAATATGGTCTTCTTTGAATTGTTGTTTCACCGTTTGAACCACCTCCAATGTCAAAACGATTTGATCGGAAGCATTCATCTTAGGCTTGGGATGGTTGCAATTATCGCAGTTATGGCAGTTTTCCTCCTCAAATTCCTCTCCAAAATAATGCAGCAGGTGTTTTCTTCGGCAGCTGGTTGATTCGGCGTATGAAGCCGTTTCGGCTAAAAGCTGCTTTACAATTTCCTGCTCGGCCACGGATTTCTTAGTGGAGAATTTTTCCAGCTTATTCAAATCCTTTGGATCGTAGAAAGCGATACAAACACCTTCTCCGTCATCACGGCCCGCACGACCGGTCTCCTGATAATAGCCCTCCAAACTCTTGGGCATATCGTAATGGATGACGTAGCGAACATCGGGTTTGTCAATCCCCATCCCGAAAGCAATCGTGGCCACGATAACATCTGCCTTTTCCATCAAAAAAGCATCCTGGTTTTCCACACGCGTATGGGAATCCAAGCCGGCGTGATAAGGCAATGCCTTAATTTGATTGGCCTGTAGAAATTCGGCCAATTCCTCCACTTTCTTACGGCTAAGACAGTAAACGATACCCGATTTTCCGGGATTATTCTTGATAAATTTTACCAATTCTTTATCAACATCCTTCGTCTTCTCACGAATTTCATAGTAAAGATTCGAACGATTGAAAGAAGAAATGAAGACTTCGGCCTTATCCATTCCCAAATTCTTCTGAATATCGTTTTGCACCTTTGGGGTGGCCGTTGCCGTCAGGGCAATGACAGGAACTTTTTTGCCAATAGTATCGATAATGGCTCTGATTCTCCTGTATTCCGGTCTAAAGTCGTGTCCCCATTCTGAAATACAATGGGCCTCGTCAATGGCGTAAAAGGAAATGTCAATATCCTTGAAGAAATCCACGTTTTCCTCTTTCGTCAGGGATTCCGGTGCCACATACAGCAATTTGGTCTTGCCGGAACGCAAATCGTCCTTTACTTCTTTTATTTCCTGTTTTGTCAAAGACGAATTCAAAAAATGGGCGACTCCGATTTCCGTACCCAGATTCCGGATGGCATCCACCTGGTTTTTCATCAATGCGATAAGAGGAGAAATAACAATGGCTGTTCCCTCCTTCATCATTGCGGGCAATTGGTAGCACAAGGACTTGCCACCGCCCGTGGGCATTATCACAAAACAATCCTTGCCTTTCAAAAGTGTCTTGATAATCTTGAGCTGATTTCCCTTAAAAGTGTCAAAGCCGAAAAATTTCTTCAGCATTTTGGAAATCTCCTTGTCAGTAAAAGTTGCCATTATATGTTAACTTTGAGGTTGCTATTTGTTCTTTTCAAGTATTATTCAACAAAAATATAAAAAACTTTGCAATAAATATACATTTTTCTTCTTTTTTTGCACAGAATTTTATAACATCTTGATTATTAGTAAAATAATTTATTCATCATTTTTCCACATTCAAGCAGGTCTTCACAAAGCGCCGCACCGATGTTTCCAACGGCAGGAAATTCTTCTTATACTGTATCTTTCTCAACTTCGCCAAATTGGCATAAAGGCCGGCCAAAGGCGGAAGTGGATGGACTGCATTTTCTGCAAACTCCCATTGCGGATGAATTTTCAAGATTGAAAAAGCACTCTGTGCCGCCACACTCAACGGACGGGCATAACCCGTACCCAGGTTGTACAATCCACTTGGCGGCAAATGATTCATAAACCACATCATCACCGTGGCCACATCCGAGACATAAATAAAATCATACACGGGTTCTTTTCCCGACAAACAGGGCAAGGTGGCTTTATGCTCCAACATAATCTGACGAACCAGCCGATACAGGGCGGACTGCTTATTTACCCTATCATTCTCAGTCAAGCCAAAAACATTGAAAAACTTAAAACCATACCAGAATGGCGGTTGCGAGAATTGTTTTTGCACCCATTGGTCAAACTCGTGTTTGGAGCGACCCCATAACGTCAGCGGATTGAATTTATACAATGTTTTTTCATCATCCAGGCAAGGCATTGGACCATCACCGTAGGTTTCGGCGGAAGAAGCATATATCAATGGAATACGTTGTTGAGTGGCCCAACTCCACACCCGCTGAGCATATTCCACGTTCCATTTTTTGAAGATGGAATAATCCTCGACGGCATCGTCCACTTGAACTCCCAAATGCACGATAAAATCCACTTGGGAACCGTGCACGGCCGCCCAGTCAAAGAAATCTTCCACCGGCACCATTTCCGAATAATGGGCATTTTGCCAAAGGGGATATTTCAATACCTCAGTGAAATCATCCACCAAAATCAAATCCGTATAACCATACTGATTCAAATGTTGAACAAAATGACTTCCAATAAGACCAGCCGCACCCGTAACAACAATCATAAACTCATCATCTTTAAGTTTACAGGCATAGGAAGTATGC
>JAKSMH010000290.1 GCA_024400715.1 Bacteroidales bacterium
TTTTTGTTTCCTTATACCATAGGGCATCTTCTCAAAAGGTGCCTTTTTTTTATTCCTAACGGTGATTTTGTTCTGAAAATTTGTGTATGTTTGCAAAACCAACGGATTCTTGTTCCGTTTGTGTTTTTCGAAATTATCAAAATCTAAATTTGTCAAATATGAAAATTACTGCTGTTGAACCTATTGGAATCACTCCCGAAGTGGCCGAAAAACTGGCGGCCGATTTTGCTAAAAAAGGACATCTGTTCGTGTGCTTCCCCGACCGCAATGAAAATCCTGACGTGCTGGCCGAGCGAATGGACGACGCCGATATCGTGATTATTTCAAATATTAAGTTGACGGCAGCCACCTTATCGCGCTGTCCCAACTTGAAATTGTTGGCCGTGGCTTTCACGGGACTGGACCACATCGATTTGGAATTTTGTAAAACGCATCATATTGAAGTGGTCAATGCGGCTGGTTATGCCACTGTGGCCGTGGCAGAGTTGACCATTGCCCTTATGCTTGACGTATATCGCCATATTACCGCTTTGGATAATGATACTCGCCAACTGCTCAATCGCAGGAATTTCCTCGGTCGCGAAATTTCCGGTAAAACTGTCGGTATTGTCGGTACGGGTGCCATCGGTCGCAAAACGGCCCAGTTGCTGCAATGCTTCGGTTGCAAAATCCTGGCCTGGAGTCGCACGAAATATGCGGAATTGGAAAGCAATACGTTCAAATACGTGGAACTCGACACACTGATGCGCGAGTCCGACATCATCTCACTCCACGTTCCCCTGACTGCCGAAACAACGCATTTGATTTCTGCCGACAAATTGGCTTTGTGCAAACCATCGACCATTCTGATTAATACGGCAAGAGGTAATGTGGTGGATATGAATGCGTTGGCGGATTGCCTGAAAGAACATCGTTTGGCTGGTGCAGGCATTGACGTGTTTGAATGTGAACCGCCATTGCCTCAAGACCAGGTGCTCCTTGATGTGCCGAATTGCGTGCTTGTTCCCCACGTGGGTTATGCCACACGCGAAGCTTTCGATATCCGCATTGGCATTATGATAGATAAGGTTAACGCTTTTCTGCAGAAGTTTCAATAAAAGACCTGATTTCTTCCATTAGCCACATCGGCGTGGAGGTCGCACCGCAAATGCCGATGCTTTGGCCTTCTGGAAAATGATAATTCCGCAGTTGCTCAATATGGGAAATAAAGTGCGACTGCGGATTTGCCTTTTTACACAAGTCGAAGAGATACAGTCCGTTGGAACTTTTTTCTCCTGATACGAAAATGATGATGTCGTGTTGGGTGGCAAATTGCTGCAGATGCTTCGACCGATTGGAAACCAGTCGGCAAATGGTGTCGTGATAGGAAAACATTTCCTTATGGCCTAACTCTGTATAGCGTTGCTCAATCTGATGAATCAGCGAATAATAGTCTTCCAATCCTTGCGTGGTTTGGGAATAAAGCGTTGCAGGGCGTTGAAAATCAATGTTTTCAATGTCTTCCAACGAAGAAAGTACTAAACCGTTGTGGTGTGTTTGTCCCAGCAGACCCGTCACTTCGGCGTGGCCTTTCTTGCCGAAAATCAGTATCTGTCGATTGTTTCCGCTGTTTTCGTATTCTTTTTTGATGTTGTTTTGAAGATGAAGGACAACGGGACAAGTCGCGTCAATTAAAGTGATATGATTTTGCTGGGCCAATTGGTAGGTTTCCGGCGGCTCACCGTGGGCACGAATCAAAACGGTGGTATGATGCAATTGGGCGAATTGCTGGTTGTTGACAACTTGCAATCCCTTGTCAACCAATCGTTTGACTTCTTCGTTATTGTGGACGATGTCTCCTAAGCAATAGAGATGCTGATGTTGCGAAAGATACTCTTCGGCTGTTTTTATGGCATTGATGACACCGAAGCAAAATCCCGATTCTTGGTCAATGGTGATGGTCATAGCGACTATTCGTCAGGGAAGAGCGAGTCAACAAATTCGGCACGGTTGAAAACCTGCAGCTGTTCGATTTTTTCGCCTACGCCGATGTATTTCACGGGGATTTGGAACTGGTCGGAAATGCCGATGACGACGCCACCTTTGGCGGTTCCGTCTAATTTTGTGATAGCCAATGCGTTGACATCGGTTGCCGCAGTAAATTGACGGGCTTGCTCAATGGCATTCTGACCTGTGGAACCATCCAAAACCAATAGGATTTCCTGCGGTGCGTCGGGCACCAGCTTGCGGATCACGTTTTTGATTTTTGTCAATTCGTTCATCAAATTGACTTTGTTGTGCAGACGACCGGCGGTGTCGATAATGACGATGTCGCTGCCTTTAGCCAGGGCAGAGGAGACGGTGTCGTAGGCCACGGCGGCGGGGTCGGAACCCATTTTCTGGGTCACGATGGGAACTTCGGCGCGCTGAGCCCAGACTTCCAACTGCTCGATGGCCGCGGCACGGAAAGTGTCGGAGGCCCCCAACATTACGGAATATCCTTTTTTCTTGAATTG
>JAKSMH010000291.1 GCA_024400715.1 Bacteroidales bacterium
CAACGCGCCTCACGGAGTTCCAGCCGTTGCTGAAAAAATCACGCCAATGGCTGGGGATAATGGTCCTAAATATAAATGTTCGGTTTGCGGTTATGTTTATGACCCCGCCTTGGGCGATCCCGACAGCGGTATCGCTCCCGGTACGGCTTTTGAGGATATTCCCGATGATTGGATTTGTCCGCTTTGCGGAGTTGCTAAATCCAATTTCGTGAAGATAGATTAAACTCAAAATTTACTGATATGAAAAGAGAAATTATTGATGGTATTTATTACGTTGGCGTAAACGATCGGCAAAAAACGCTGTTTGAAAATTATATTCCCATCCCCAATGGTGTGGCCTATAATTCGTATTTAATTATGGATGAAAAAGTTACGCTGATAGATACGGTTGATGTGTCAATGGTGAATCTTTTTGTCCAAAAATTAGATGAAGTTTTAGAGGGCAGAAAAATCGATATGCTGGTAGTGAATCACATGGAACCTGATCATGCGGGCTCTATTGGTTTGTTGAAGCAGCTTTATCCTGAAATGACCATCGTGGGTAATGCCAAGACTTTTGGGATGCTGAAAGGTTACTATCCGCAAATGGATTACAGTCGTGTTTTAGAAGTGAAAGAGGGTGAGTCTGTTTCGTTGGGAAAACGTAAGCTCACGTTTTATATGGCTCCGATGGTACATTGGCCGGAAGTAATGGTGGCCTACGAGGATACGGATAAAATCTTGTTTTCGGCAGACGCGTTCGGTACGTTTGGAACTTTGGACGGTGGCGTTATCGATGAATCAATGAATACCGACAAATATTGGGATGAAATGCGTCGTTATTATGCCTGTATCGTGGGAAAATTCGGAAAGGCAACTCAGGCCGCAATTCAAAAATTAGGCGGCTTGGAGATTAAACTTATATGTGCCACTCACGGTCCAATATTAAAACAGCATATCGCGAAAGTGGTAGGCCTGTTTGACAAGTGGAGTCGCTATGAGGCGGAAGAGAAGGGCTTGGTGGTAGCATACGCTTCGATGTATGGCAATACAGAACAATTGGCAGAAGCCGTTGCGGAAGGCGCCGTGGCTGCCGGTCTGAAAAACGTGGTGGTTTATAATGTGTCTAAAACCGATGCGTCCTATATCTTGGCGGATATTTTCAAATACAATGCCTTGGTTTTGGCTTCGCCAACCTATATGAATGAGGCATATCCGTTGATGGACAGTCTTATGCACAAGATTGAACAGCGGGGCATTCCCAACCGTTATTTAGGTCTGATGGGTAGTTGTACCTGGGCTGGCGGCGCGTTGAAAAAACTCACATCCTTTGCCGAAACGATGCATTGGGAATTGGTGGGCACTCCCGTGGACAATAGACAGGGCGTTGCGGCTTCCGATTATCAAAAAGCTTTTGAATTAGGAAAGATGATGGCTAATAAATTAAGGTAACCGTGCCATTCTTGACGACTTTCTTGCCGTCGGGTTGAACAAATTGCAAGCGGTAAATGTAGATTCCTCGGGGAACGGCTTTGCCGCTTTTTTGTTCCGTGCCATCCCAACCCAAGGTGATGTCGGTGGTTTGGAAAACGATGTCGCCATAACGGGAATAAATGGTAAACAGGTAATTTTCCGTGCTCATAAAGGAGTTGTTGGGCTTGAAAACCCGGTTGGCCACGATGAGACTGTTGGGACAAAAAGCATTGGGCAGATAGGTGTTGGGCGATTGCTCTACTTCTATGACATTGGACCAGCTTTCTTCTGAAAAACCGTATTCGTTGAGTCCTTCGTGCGCCACCACATAATACTGAAAATGCGACCCCATTTCAAATAGAGATTCCACATTATCTTCGTAATTGTTGTATTCATTTACTGCTAATCCGTCTTTAATATCCACGAAGAAGTCGTTGATTTCCACTTTACGATAGATGCTGTAACTGTCGGTTCCGCCGTTAAAACCGGAATAGTTGTTCCAATATAGACTGTTGTCTTGGGCGGCGTTGCCTTCGCCTTTTAACAGAATGGTTTTGGACACGTTTGAAGCGACGGATTCCACATCGCATTCGTTAAGAAGAGAGGCCTTATAATAATAGATGTTGTTGTTGAAATCGGCCGAATAATCTTCGTACAGATAGTTGGCTTGTCCCGCTTGATAGGGAAGGGTGGCAATGTTTTCAAAATGGTTGCTGTCGTTCTGACTTCTATAAAGGTGTAATTCGGTAAAAGGAATATTGTCACCGTTGGTTAGGATTTTGATTTCCACGAATTGATTGTCGATGACCGAAGCGTGGCGGATGTAGCATAAGTCGTCTGATGCTTCTTCGTTATAGTTGGTAACGGTGAATTTGGAAGAAGTCGCACTGATGTCCCCGTTTTGATTGATAACTTTGACAATGAAAGTATATTGATGATTGGGGGCTAATCCCGTGCAGGTGTATTGGGTGACGTTGCCGGCTACCTGGTCAAGTAATTGAAGATTTCCGTTGTCCTGAGCATAAAAGATTTG
>JAKSMH010000292.1 GCA_024400715.1 Bacteroidales bacterium
GAATACCGCGCCGTTCCAGCGCATCGCAGAGCGGTGACAGGATCAACGAGAACGTTTTTGTATGACAAATCCGAGTGAGCTAATCCAGCAGCATGAAGTCTTCTTACAGCTCTTGCGATGTGGATGCACATGTGAAAATGGGTCAACCATGTGCCTTTTTGGTCTGCCGGCAAAAACTTGTTTCTCAATTTTGCTGAAGCAAACCATTTGCCTTCCTTTTCTTTTCCTTTAAATGGACCACTGCTAAAGAAAAAATGCTTCTGATATGTGGGGCACACCAAACCAAGTTTACCATTCCATTCTACCATCTTTGTCGGCCAGCAAAACATGTCTCTCCAATAGTTTCCACCAGCTTGATTGAAAATCCTTTCTTCATAAATACCGGTTATATTTTCAAGACGGTCTTTTGCATTGGCATCTTGCTTCTCGCGAAAGAATGCAACAACGTATGACTTGTCTGGGCTGAAATAAACATCTTTCATTGCGCCAGAGCCAATTATTTCATCGACAAATTCCACTTTGGAACCATCGGTTGCATTTAATCTAATAGTTTGTGCCATAATCAATGTAAAATTGCTATTGTTCTGTCATCATGATTTCCTTGTGACCAGAAATCAAGCCATTTTAGAAGTTGATATTTTGATTCGGGTTTGTCATCATTCATTTCAACTTCACTGTTGATGTTGTCCCATAGTTCGTTCCATTTTTCAATGTTATTAAGGTTTACATCCGTTTCAAACATTGGGTCAGACACTCCGTCTGTCATAAGCAGAAGGGCAGTGAAATCTTTTTCAATAGAAAATTTCAAACGGCCATAGAATGATTTTGGATCAGTGAAAATTTCTGGCATTGTCAAAAATCTTGTTTGACCGGAAAATTCCCCCTCATCTGGCGTGCCAAGCATCTTGATATATTGCCTGCCTTTATCATAGATACACATCGCACCGTCTCCGACCCAAAATGATGCGACGAACCAACCAAAATCAAATTTCTTGCAGATTGCCAGTAATAGTGTTGTGGCAAAATCTTTTGCTTTATAACCTTTTTCTGTGGCAAATGTAATAACGGCTTTGTGAGCTTTGAATGCAGCATTTCCAACAATGTCGTATATGTTATCACCAACATATTTCATGTTTTCTGGTGTTTCATTTTCTTTGAAAATTTTAATGTATTCTTCAAAATCCTTGTTGTCAATGAGTTTTTCTTTGCAATGTTCAAGTGCTGTTTTACATGCGATTTCAGAACCTTTCCGTGAATATTGAGATGAGCCGGCTCCGTCTGCAACAGACATAATATACCAATCGGAACTATCACAATGGAACAATTTGAAATCATCGTCTCTTGCTTTTCCTTCATGCGCATGTGAACGACCTCTTTGGCTTGCTGCATACATGTTTTTACGATATTCACCATCCAAACGCTCAACCATTAAATATTCACAATCAAAATCATCCTTGTAAAATTCAATATCAGTAGGAGTGGGAATATTTTTCCACAACGAACGAGGATCCGGGTTGATTGTAATGGAAAAATCTCTTGATAATATTGTTTTACCATCACACCAACCTTTGTATTTATACTTTAATGTAACTTTAAAATCGCCTGCGTTTTCAGGAATGCCATGAACAAAAAATTCCTTTTTGTTGCTTTCATTATATTCAGGTGTAAGCCCAATCTGTTCGAGACCTTCAATCCAAACATCTTCTATATTGTCGCTGTTTACTTCTATTGTCTGTTGGTACTCTTTTAACACAGTACCATTTACAAACCTAATTGGTAAAGCATTGATTTCGTTTTTTATGACAGTTTCTTTGTCCATTAATTCCTTTTTGTAGTTTGTCCAACTGTTGCGTATTGCATATATTATGAACTCGTTACAGATTTCAGGTGTGGTGTCGATGCCAAGATTTGATTTTATTATTTCTTTAATATCCATATTACCCTCTTGTTCTGTTTACATTCATTCCTCCGGTTGCGCCTTCACCTAATTGTCCTTCCATTCCGCACCAAGGACATTTTGTGCCGCCATCTTCGCCAACGCACATTATGTTTCCACACTCACACACCACAAAACCAAACTGGTTTCCACAGCATGGGCATGTCGGAGCACCAATTAATTCTGATGTGTTGATATTTCTGTTTTTTCCTACAGAGGATAAACTGTTATATGATTCCTCATCAATGGGGTAGGCTCCAACAAGTTTAAAATACGCAACGTCCATACAAAGTTCTTCCAATCCTTCAATTGGTTTGATCCTTTTTGCATATTTTATCAAATACGATTTTTTTGTTGATGAGCATTTCCCTTTGAGGACAGCAAAATTCTCATCAACGATGACATTTCTTTCTGTATCTACTTTTTCGAGATTAATACCGTCAATAGGCGCAAGTTTAAGATCATCATCACCCATGTCTGATACGGAAACGCTCGATGTCTTTATGGATGCTGTAACCCATTTGAAAAACTCCTTGAAA
>JAKSMH010000293.1 GCA_024400715.1 Bacteroidales bacterium
ATTTTGTATTTTTGCAAATTGTAGAATCTTATATTATTAACATTAATAAAAACAAAAATGAAACAGACAGTATTCAAAGAAACTCACGAAAAGTTGGGTGCTAAGATGGTTGAATTTGCAGGTTTCTATATGCCTATCCAGTACGAAGGCGTATCTGCTGAACACCTGCACGTAAGAAGCAAAGTCGGCGTTTTCGACGTGTCACACATGGGCGAATTTACCGTTAAGGGTCCTAAGGCACTGGATTTGCTCCAATACATAACTTCCAACGACGTGGCAGCCCTTTTCCCCGGAAAAGTTCAGTATTCCTGCTTCCCCAACGGCAAAGGCGGTATCGTTGATGACCTTTTGGTTTACAATATTGCGGAAAATGACTATTTGCTGGTTGTAAATGCTGCCAATATCGATAAGGACTGGGCTTGGGTTTCAAAGCAAAATGAAAAATTCGGCGCCGAAATCGCCAATATCTCCGACCAGATTTCACAATTGGCCGTTCAAGGTCCTTTGGCACTGAAAGCTATGCAGAAGTTGACCGATGCCAGCGTTGTCGATATGGAATACTATACAACCAAGACGATCACCTTCGCCAGTATTCCTAATGTGATTTTCTCCACTACCGGCTATACAGGTGCGGGTGGCTGCGAAATCTATTTCAAGAACGAAGACGCTTTCAAGATTTGGGATGCCGTTTTTGAAGCAGGTAAGGAATTCGACATCAAACCTATCGGTTTGGGTGCTCGCGACACTTTGCGTCTCGAAATGGGCTTCTGCCTCTATGGTCACGAAATTGACGATACCATCACTCCTGTTGAAGCTGGTCTAGGTTGGATTACCAAATTTGTTGACCACAAGAATTTTATCGACAAGGACTTTATGTTGGATCTGAAAGCCAATGGTATGAGAAAGAAATTGGCCGGCTTTGAAATGATTGAACGTGGTATTCCTCGTTTGGAATATGAAGTTTGTGACGCGGAAGGCAACAATATCGGTATTGTCCGCTCCGGAACTTTCGGTCCTTCTATCAACAAGTCCGTGGGTACGGCTTGGTTGAAACCCGAATTTGCTAAGTCGGGTAACGAAATCTATATCAAGATTCGTGAAAAATTAGTGAAGGCCGTTACCGTTAAAATGCCTTTTTACAAAGGATAATCTATCCGGCACGATGTCATATCAGAAAAAATTTATGGACGAAGCCATTGCCCTGTCCCGACGTTGTCTCGGGACAGGCAAGGGTGGTCCTTTTGGCGCTGTTGTCGTCAAGGACGGTCAAATCGTGGGCCGCGGAAGCAATAGCGTAACGCTTCTCAATGACCCTACCGCCCACGCTGAGGTGATGGCCATTCGAGATGCATGCAAAAATCTCAATTCCTTCCAATTGGATGGGTGCGAAATCTATACCAGTTGCGAACCCTGCCCAATGTGCTTGGGTGCAATCTATTGGGCACGTCCCGATAAAATCTACTTCGCGGCCGACAAACAGGACGCTTCGGCTGCCGGCTTCGACGATTCTTTTATCTATCAGGAATTGGATAGACCTATGATGGAACGCAAAATCGCTACGGAACAGCACGATCCCGCTGCCGCCCGAGAAGTGTTCCAGTCTTGGCTGCATTTGGCAAATAAGAGTGAATACTAAATAACATGAGAATTGCCCGTTTGCTGTTGTTCGTTTTATGCTTTCTTGTGCCCGCCTTCCTGCTGGCACAGGAAGTGGATGAAGAACAGTCGGGTCACGAACACGAGTTCCATAAGCACGAAATCGATACGGCTATGGCGATGTCGCCCGATTTTATGCCGGTCTTTTACGGAACCATTGAACCCCATTGGATAAAACCGATGACGATGTTCCCCGTGGATACGTCTATGGCTCAAACCCATCAGTTTGACCCGATGCTGAAAAACCAGAATATCTGCCAGAATATCGGAATGTATTGTCAGGCACATCAGTTTATGAATTTCGATTATGAGAGAAATCCTGGTTTCTCTATGATTACGCTCCCGTATCCGCTTTATCTGAAAACTCAAAATGATGTGAGATTTTATGACGTCAAAACATCGTTCACCAACTTGGCTTTCACCTACGGTATCGCCAATATGTATGATTTTAGTGCTACGCATACGCAGAAATATAAGGGTATGACGGCGGCTTTTGATATGCAGGCATTTTCCAATCAGGGCTATTTTTTGAACCAGGAAACCCACGATATGTCTATCAACGCCTTTGTCCATTACGAAATTCCTTCCGAAATATACGGTTTTACGGCATCCTATATTTTTAACCGTTTGAAATTTCAGGATAACGGCGGTTTGTCCAGTGTGGATTTGTTTATGAATAACAAGGCGCAGGAATTGAAAGGTTATCCAGTGCATTCTGCCTACGGTTACTCAAAGATCGTTACCCACGACGCCCTTTTTCAGCAGTATGTCAATATCATTGATAAAAAGAAACGCTATT
>JAKSMH010000294.1 GCA_024400715.1 Bacteroidales bacterium
ACTGTCTCCGGTCCGTATTTCCTTCATCCCAACCAATGCCACGATGTTGCCTGCGGTGGTGCTTTCCAACTGTTGTTGCTTGTTGGAGTGCATTTGCATAATTTTGGACACCCTTTCGCGTTTTCCCGTTGACACGTTATAAATCATATCGCCGGTTTTCAGCGTGCCGGAATAGACCTTGATAAAGGTGAGCTTTCCGACGTAGGGGTCAATGGCAATCTTGAAGGCCAATGCCGAGAATGGTTCTTTATCGTCGGTTTTGCGGGTTTCTTCCTGCTCAGTCTTGGGGTTGATTCCCGTGATGGCGGGCATGTCGGCAGGGGAGGGCAGGTATCTGACAATGGCGTCAATCAGTCTTTGCACGCCCTTGTTTTTGAAGGACGAACCGCATAAAACGGGAGTCAGCTGGTTGCCGATGGTGGCTGTTCTGATGCTGCTCACGATTTCCCCGGTGGTTAGACTGTCGGGGTTGTCAAAATACTTCTCCATCAGCTTGTCGTCGAGTTCGGCCACGGTTTCCAACAGCTGGTTGCGATAATCTTCCACTTCTTCGGCCATATCGGCGGGAATTTCGCATTCTTCGTAGGTTGAACCCTGGTCTTCCTCGTTCCAGACAAATGCTTTCTTTTCAATCAGGTCAACCAATCCGACAAAGTTTTCCTCACTACCGATAGGCAGTTGTAAAACCAGTGGCTTGGCGCCTAACTTTTCCTTTATCTGGTCAATGACGGCATAGAAGTTGGCTCCCATTCGGTCCATTTTGTTCACGTAGCAGATACGGGCCACATTGTATTTGTTGGCCTGTTTCCAAACGGTTTCCGACTGGGGTTCCACTCCGCCAACCGCGCAAAAAATAGCGACGGCTCCATCTAATATTCTCAAAGAACGTTCTACTTCGACGGTGAAATCCACGTGGCCCGGTGTGTCGATGATGTTGATTTTGTAGTCGTCGGACTGGTAATTCCACATTACGGTCGTTGCCGCGCTGGTAATGGTAATACCTCTTTCCTGTTCCTGCACCATCCAGTCCATCGTTGCGGTGCCTTCGTCAACTTCACCAATCTTGTAGCTTTTCCCCGTATAATAGAGTATCCGTTCGGTCGTAGTGGTCTTTCCGGCATCAATATGTGCCATAATACCAATATTCCTGATTTTGGATAGGTCTTCAGACATAATCGCTCTATTATCGGAGTATTATAATAATGTATATAATTATTATTAGAATCTAAAGTGAGAGAATGCCTTGTTAGCTTCTGCCATTCTGTGGATATCTTCCTTACGTTTGAAGGCAGCACCTTCTTCCTTGTAAGCCTGCATGATTTCAGAAGCCAGCTTCATAGCCATGGTTTTTTCGTGGCGTTTGCGGGCAAATAAGATTAAATTCTTCATACCTACGGATTGCTTTCTTTCAGGACGCAATTCGGTAGGGATCTGGAAGGTTGCAGCACCGATACGTCTGCTCTGAACTTACAAAGAAGGAGTAACGTTGGCCAATGCCTGTTTCCAAACTTCTATGCCGTTTTCGTTTGTTTTTTCTGCGATGATGTCGATAGCTTCGTAGAAAATTTCGAAAGCTGTCGATTTTTTTCCCTTTAACATGATGTTGTTCACAAATTTTGTAACTGCTACATCATTGTACTTTGGATCGGGAAGGATAATCCGTTTTTTTGGTTTTGCTTTTCTCATTGTGTAACTTCAATAATTTTGTTATTTACTCTCGAGACACCCATTTTAGTGCTCAATTTACTGTCTGTTTGTTAGTTTGCTTTCTTTTTTGGACGTTTTGCACCGTATTTTGATCTACCTTGCAAACGACCTTCTACTCCTGCCGAGTCCAATGCACCACGAACAATGTGATATCTTACACCTGGAAGGTCTTTCACACGACCACCTCTAACCAATACGATAGAGTGTTCCTGCAAGTTGTGGCCTTCGCCCGGAATGTAAGCATTCACTTCTTTTCCGTTGGTCATACGTACTCTCGCTACCTTACGCATAGCTGAGTTAGGTTTCTTAGGAGTTGTTGTGTAAACTCTCAAACATACACCGCGTTTCTGCGGACAAGCGTCTAACGCTCTTGACTTACTCTGTGAAGTCAGTTTTTTTCTTCCTTTTCTTACTAATTGCTGAATTGTCGGCATACAATTAAATAATTTAACCTTTTGTTTTGTTTATAAATTTTCCCAATTTTTGGGACTGCAAAAATACAAATTTTTCTTATATATTATATTAGTTGATTAATTTTTTTTCTTTCAATGATTTACGAATTGTGAAAGGGGATAAATTGCTGAATATAAATAGTTTATGGCAATGGCGACTCTGCTTGATGCGAAATGTTTCTCTTTCTCAAGCTTAATATTCAATCAATGAAAGAGTTAAAATCGGAATTATTGGGGACAAAATTGAAAAAAATCTTTTCCATTACTTTCTTTGCCGCCCAAAGAAA
>JAKSMH010000295.1 GCA_024400715.1 Bacteroidales bacterium
CGAGGCCACGGCTGATTTCAGGCACGCCGTCAAGTGTTGCCTTGTCTGCTGATACTTTTGCAGAAGAGCCGGTAAACAAGCGTTTGTCCATCTTTTGCATACCAGTTACTACAACCTCCTGTAGAACATTTGCGTCATTTTCGAGAGAAACATTGACGACTGCTTTGATAGGAACGACTTTTGTTTTCATTCCCAGGTAGGAAATCTCCAGCTCTGTTGCTGAAGAAGGTACTCCGGCTATTGAAAAATTACCGTCAAGATCGGTAATTGCTCCAACCTTTGTTCCCTTCACGAAGACGGAAGCCCCGATAACGGGTTGACCATCGTCAGTGGAAACAACAGTGCCCTTTACGGCTGACGTCTGAGCGTTGGCAGCCATAATAGACAAAACCAGAGTTACCAATGATAGAAAAAGTTTGATTTTCTTCATGGAATTAATTTTTTAGTTAGACATAAATTGTATGATTTACTTGCGAATTCTACACTACTAACATTGCATTTTTTCGAGCGTTAAAACTCGAATTGGAGCGCAAGTTGGGAATAATTATTCTTTTTTCCAAATTTTTTAAAAAATATTATTATTTGCAAAAACCTTGTTTTACAGCGATATATCGGTCGTTTGTTAACATTTTTCCATTGTTTCATTGTTGTTTTATGCAAAATTGCAAGAAAAGATGCATATTTTCTTAAAAACTGTAAGCGGTTTTTGCCTATTTATTATCCACTATTTTTGTTTCCAAAATGATTGAACGGTTTTTTTCAATAAATCTGGTCACTGTATCCCTATGCACATTGAAGGATTTTGCAATCTTTGATTTGGAATAGCCGGATTGAACCATTTTTCGAATCAAGGCCTCCTTCCCGGAAAGTTTGTACTTGTCAGGAGCATTATGGCCGCCTTTGGGCCTTCCCAATGTCACACCTTCTGATTTCTTCCTGGCAAGAGCTTCTTTCGTCCTCTGACTGATAAGGTTTCTTTCTATCTCCGCGGAAAGGCCGAAAGCGAAAGCAAGCACCTTGCTTTGAATATCATCGCCAAGACGATAATTGTCCTTGATTGTCCACACTTGACACTCTTTGGACATACATATATATAATATGTCCATAATCATATAAAGATTTCTCCCCAGCCGGGAGAGTTCAGCGCAAATTATCAGGTCGCCTTTCTTTACTTTCTTCAAAAGTTTTCCGAGAGCACGTTTGTCGTAAGTTTTTGCTCCGCTGATGACTTCTTCTATCCACCCGTCGACCAGAAGTCCCTTCCTCTCACAAAAAGTATTGATTTCAAACCTTTGGTTTTCAACCGTCTGCTTGTCGCTGCTGACTCTAATATATCCGAATACCATAATTGATGTGTTTTAACGCTCGAAAAAATGCAATTGTAACTATTGTTAGTTAGTAATTATATTGTTTAACAAAAATTTTAACCAAATGAGAAAACTTAGAGTTTTTCTTACGGCGCTTTTAGTCACTGTGACTACTGCTGCTTTTGCGCAGACGATTACAGTAAAAGGTGTCGTGACGGACGCTTCCAATGGGGAGCCTCTATCTGGAGCTGCTATTCTCGTTAAGGGCACACCGAATGGCGTAGTCGCCGACAATGACGGCCGTTATTCCATTTCCGTTCCCGCCAACGCGACACTCGGCTTCACAACAATCGGTTTCAAGGACGTTGAAGTTCAGGTCAACGGTCGCACCGAGATTAATGTCAACCTCGAACCCAGCGCAGAGTTCCTTGGGGAAACAATCGTTGTGGCTTACGGTACACAGAAGAAATCATCCTTCGTAGGTGCCGCAACCCAGCTGAATTCCGACAAACTCAAGAAAATGCAGTCAACCAACGTTGGCAAGGCACTCGAAGGTGCAGTAGCCGGTGTTCAGGTTGTCAGTTCATCAGGCACTCCCGGTTCTGACGTATCCATCCACATCCGTGGTATCGGTTCCGTCAACGCCAGCCAGTCCCCTCTTATCGTCGTTGACGGTGTCCCCTATGAAGGAAGCCTCAACTCCATTCCTCAGCAGGATATCGAGAGTATGACAGTTCTCAAGGACGCAGCCGCCAACTCACTGTACGGCGCCCGCGGTTCCAACGGTGTCATTCTTATCAACACAAAGCGCGGTACTCCTGGCAAGGTACACATAAACTTCGATGCGAAGTGGGGTGTCAACAACCGTGCTATCCCTTCATACGAAACGATACAGAACCCCACCGAGTACTATGAGACAATGTGGGAGGCAATGAGGAATTCAGTATACTACAACGGCACTCTCGACCTCGCACAGGCAGGTGCATATGCTTCCTCATCTCTCACCAAAGAACTCGGTCTCTATAACATCTATAAGGGAATCAACGATGCAGAAATTGTAGACCCCACAACAGGAAAAATCAACCCTAATGCCACGGTTCGCAAATGGAATGACAACTGGGAAGATATGTGC
>JAKSMH010000296.1 GCA_024400715.1 Bacteroidales bacterium
TGTTAGAAATCAAGAATCCTTACGGCGATGCCTTTGAACATTGGGACGTGGCGTTGTCGAATGGGCATCGCGTTTACGGCATCGGCGATGACGACACGCACAATGTGAAAGACCACCATGAAGTGGGACTCAATATGACCATCATCAACACGCAAGACCTTGAAGCAGAGCACATTTATGATGCGCTCAACAAAGGCAAATCGTATGTGATGGAACTTAACAACTTTTTCTGCTACGACAAACCTATCGAATTCAAAAAAGAGAAAATCGAAAGCATGCCTTATCTGACAAGGGCCGAATTGGCCGGTGATACGCTTTTCGTTGAAACCTCGGCAAAAAAAATGGAAGAAGTGATTTTCATCGGACAAGGCGGCGACACGCTGAGTATGCAAAACAATGTGAAAACCGCATTTTATGTCATTCAACCCGAAGATTCATACGTCAGGACCAACATCAATATCAACAAGTTGCATCTCATCTATCTGAATCCTGTCACACGGCATCAGACGAAAAAAGTGGTGGACATCAGGTTAGATTCCATCAATTTTGCGCAGACAATATTGTATTGGATTGTATATGCTGCCGTCCTATTTGCCTCGGTTTGGTACATCATCAGACTGATCAAACAAAAACGCAAGACCAATGACCAGGCTTGAAGAGAAACAAATTAACAAAATACTTGTCTATCTGCTCATTATCAGCGCTTTGATTCGCGGTTTCTTAGCAGCATGGCTGGAATTTGGCAACGATGAAGTCTATTATTGGACCTACGCCAAATTCCCCGACTGGAGCCATTTCGACCATCCGGGCATGGTAGGCTGGGTGATGCAGCTTTTCAGCCTCAACTTATTGTTCGACAGCGAGTTTTTCCTCCGTCTTTCCTCCGTGCTTTTCATGACAGCCAACACCTACATCATATTCAGAATCGGCAAGGAAATCAAAAACGCCACGGCAGGCCTTTATGCCGCTTTCCTTTACACGGCTTCCATCTATGCCTTTGTCATCACGGGTGTCTTCATCATGCCCGACACGCCGATGTGCCTTTTCTGGCTTTTGGGCTTCTGGATGTTCGTTAGATTCTTCACTGCCGAAAATCCTAAAAATCTGCATCTTATCTTAGCCGGTTTGTTTTGTGGACTTTGCATTTTGTCGAAATACACAGGAGCATTCCTATGGGTTGGAGCAGGCCTCTACATATTACTATATGACAGGAAACAGCTGAAAAATCCAGTTTTGTATCTTGCCATTCTGATTTCATTAATATGTTGTTTTCCAATCATTTATTGGAATATCAAAAACGATTTCGTCAGCTTCAGTTTCCATAGCGAAAGGGTCAGCATTTTTGCAAAGCCAAACTTCCATTACATTGGTTCAGAACTTGCGGGCGAAGTTCTCTACAACAATCCGGTGAATTTTGTTTTGACCATCATTGCGGTTATTGCATTGTTTAAGAAGAAGATAAGCATCAACGAACCCACAAAACGGCTGCTTTTGCTCACCTCGCTGCCCATGATATTACTGTTTTGGTTTTTTGCCTTAACCAGACCAACTTTGCCACATTGGAACGCACCTGCCTATATTCTGCTTATCTTAATCGTTTCGTGTTATTTATACGATAGAAAACCGAGCCAACCCTTCTTCCCGAAAACCATAATGGCAGCCATTGCTCTCACGGCGCTTGTCGTTATAATCGGTTCCATAGAAATCAAGACAGGTTTTATTCCATTAGACAAGCACAAGGAAGAACTCATGATTGGAAGGGAAGATTTCACCACCGACATGTACGGTTGGCGGCAATTGGGCGAGAAATTCGCGACATTCCGGCAAGAGAAAATTGCGGAAGGCATCATGTCGGAGAATGATCAAATCGTTGCAAGCGAATGGTTTCCTGCCGCCAATTTAGACTATTACGTAGCCCGTCCCCTGAATATGGAAGTATATGGATTGGGAATACCGCAATTCCTCCATAAATATCTATGGATAAACGACATACGCGGCGGTTTTGAGATTGGAGACAGTTTTTGGTTCATCTCCGATTCGCGTTATTACAAAGACCCGAAAGAGATTTACCAGCAATGGGGAATTTTCAAAAAAACCGAATTGCTTGGCATCATTCCTATCGAACGTTGCGGGAAAACCGCA
Source organism: Bacteroidales bacterium (assembly GCA_024400715.1). The sequence continues at coordinate 2,143 of JAKSMH010000296.1, forward strand.
AAGAACTTTTTCGTCTTCAAATGCGAAAATCTGAAATACTGCCCAATGGGATTGGATGAGATAAAGGCAAATGATAAAGAATGAGAGACCTGCCATGCAAGCCTCTCATTCTCAATATACTGAAGATCTAATTATTCGGCCAACAGCTTTATGATGTTCAGAATCACTTCCGAAGCTTTTTCCATGCTTTCTAACGGAACGTATTCCAGCTTGCCGTGGAAATTGTGGCCGCCGGCAAAGATGTTCGGGCAAGGCAGTCCCATGAATGAGAGGTTCGCGCCG
>JAKSMH010000297.1 GCA_024400715.1 Bacteroidales bacterium
AAAAATTTTATATACGTCAGTTAGTCTGGAGCATTCATAAAAGGCCTTTTTCCCGATATTTGAACCAACAGATATATGATTCAAATATGAGCAAGTGGCAAAAGCTTCATCACCGAAATTTATAACACCACTACCAATTGTTGCACCGGTTAATCCATTACATTTGTAAAATGCCCTTTTACCTATGCTAATCACACTATCAGGAATTACAATGGAAGTTAAATGATCGCATTTTTCAAATGCAGATTCAGCAATTACTTTTATGCCATCATTAACAACGTAATCACCTGCTTTGTCTGTTTTCGACTGAATTAAGTAATCTCCGACACAGAAAACACCATTCTCCCAATTCGATAAATCATCGCAAAAAGGAGTTTTGTAAAACGGATTCTTTCCCATCTCAATGATAGTCTTTGAAATATTTACGTTTTTTAATTTGGTACAATTAGCAAAAGCATAAGTGCCAAGACTTTGAACACTTTCAGGAATCGTAATCATTGTTAAGCTAGTGCAATTTTCAAAAGCCGAATTGCAAATAAACGTTGTATCTTTTGAAATATATACATCCTTCAAGCTTGAACAAGAATAAAATGCTTGCGTTCCAATATGAGTAACACCATCAGGTATATGGATACTTTGTAAGCTTTTACAGTTTTCAAAAGCTTCATCATCAATATAGGTAACACTATTTGGAATAGTAACACTTTCTAATTTTTCACATTGATAAAATAACCATTTATTTATTTTTAAAATTCCATTTGGAATAATAATTTCTTTTAAGCCTTTACACCTGTTAAATGCTTCTCCTTCAATGCTGATCAAGCTATTTGGTAAATGAATATTCGTTAAGCTTTCACAACCCAAAAATGCACCATAACCAATGTTTGTCAGTCCATTTGGTAGGTTGATTTCGATAAGCTCATGACATTCATGAAAAGCAAATTCTCCGATTGTGCTAACACTATCCGGAATAACAATTTCTTTCAATTCGCTACAATCGAAAAAAGTTCGATTTTCTATAGCAGTAACACCATTTGGAATGATTATACTTCTTAAATAATGGCAGTTTTCAAATGCCCCATTTCCAATACTTTTGATACTATTTGGAATTGTTATCTTTTTTAAATAAATACAATCTTTAAATGCTTCGTCTGAAATTGCGGTTACCGGCAGATTATTGTATGTATCCGAAATCGATAGTGAAGAAATATTTTTTGACGTTGTACCAACAACTTCGTAATGGTCATCACGCAAATCATAAATACATTCTCCTTTTTCAACTTTTGAGCAAGCTTCCAAAGGAAAACAAATGATCAATACAATCAAGAGAAAAACACATAAACTTATACACTTTGGTATTTTTTGAGTCATTTTCATTTTTATTAACTCCTTGTAGTTCATTTTTTATATTGTTTACTTCTCATCTATTGTTTTTAGTTCTTTTTGCCTCCGGTGGTTTGGGTTCTGTTAAAGTTATTTTATCACACTCTACAACCACATAGAAACCGGTTGCAAAGACGGATATCATTTTATAACTTCCCAATATCCATTCTTATCAGAACCGATTCTTTGAATATGACCAGATTCTTTCAACAGGTAAATTCGGGATTTAAACCCTTATATAAGTATGAAAAAAGGTATGATCACGAGTATCATACCTATGCTTCTTATTGGTGGAGCTGGCGGGAGTCGAACCCGTGTCCAAAAACCGCTTGGTACAACTTTCTTCGCAGACAGTCGGTCTATTGAATTTCCCGCGAGCAGACGCCGGCAGACAGGCTTCTGTCACGGTAGCCCTTTGATGCATGGCCGATACAAAGGCGAACTCTCAGCTCATGTTCACGACTCATTTGACGCTCGGCGGAAGCCGTCGTCCTCTTCCGCGGAACGGGCGGCACAAGTGGCCGCGGCACTGCCGGTATCAACGCCTTACGGCGTCAATACTCAGGCAGCCATAGCAACAGTATTGTTGTCGTTTATTTTAAGTTTGAGCATTGTGACGGGATTACTCAGCCCGCTGCGCTTATCATATCTCACGATCCCTGTCGAAACCATGGCAGCCCCATAGGAATCAGTTATATTCTATATTATAACCGGAATCGGGGGTTTTGTCAAGGAAATTTTTTCGTCAGAAAACGCCAAGCGGACGTGTCCTTCGGACGCGTCCGCTTGTTTTTCTTATTATTCAAGAGATCTCAAGAAGGAGATGCATCTGCCGACTTCTTCAGGTCCTGTGGGATCGAGTCCCTCGGATTCGATTACCATAAGAACGCCGTTGCGGATCGCCCAATCGCGGACGAGTTTGACAGGGGCTTTACCCGAACCGACACGCTTTCCGAGAACGCCGTCGTGTACGTGATCGTAATTCTTGCACTCGGGGGCGGAGGGACTACCGCCTTTCAAGTGGATGAGGCGGATGCGG
>JAKSMH010000298.1 GCA_024400715.1 Bacteroidales bacterium
AAATTTTCATATAATCCATAATTAAAAAATCTGCCATCGACGAATTAATCGTAGCAACCCCGTCGGCAACAAGGCCACCAAAAACAGCAAAATGTGGTTGAAAATGCCCGGCGTGACGCAGGCCCTGTGGTGAAACAGACCTCGCAATCCTTGCCGAGCCAGTTTTTCTGGACTGACAATGTAGCCGATGGCCATCCCGATTTTGGTTGCGGTGTTGCTGATGTTGTATAGGCCTGTATTCACGGCTCCAGGACGTACCGCGGTGACATAGACCCCCTTGTGGTACAACTCGATATGTGCCGAACGGGAAAAGTTCTTGAGAAACGCTTTGGTGGCACTGTAAGTGGCCAAACGTTGCACCACGATGTTGGATGTGATGGAGCTCATATTCAATATGTAACCCTTGTGTCGCTTAACCATTTCCTTGCTGAAATAATAGGTCAGCATAGCGGGCGTGTTCACGTGCAGGTTCAGGATGAGCTCGTTAAATTCCACCGAATCGTCTATGAAATCCCTGTCGTGATATACTCCTGCATTGTTAATCAATACTTCTACATCTAAACTTTGGGCTTGACAGTAGTCAAAGAGTTCCTTGGCGGCAGTCTGTGTTCCCAAGTCCCTCACAAGCGCAATGACGTCAACGGGAAAGTCTTGCTTGATAATCTCGGCTTTTTCCCGTAGGGCTTCGTCCTCATTGCTGACGATAATCAGGGAATAGCCCTTTTGAGCCAACTGTCGGGCGTATTGGTAGCCAATACCCGAACTGGCTCCCGTGACTAGGGCGTATATATTGTTTGATTCCATAATTTAGAATAGGTTTAAAACAAGTGCAAAAATAATATTATTTTTGTTTAAATGATTCGATATAATCGCAGAAGTTCTTGACACCGTCTTCTTTGTTGATTCCCTCCGCAATGCGAATGGCATTTTGCTTATAGATTGGATTTTCTACCGTATCGCGAAGTCGTTCTGTCAGTAAATCGACATTGATTTTCTTGGCATTGAGCCATTGGGGCGCAATGCCTCTTTTGAAACATTGGTAAGCCCAATGATATTGGTCAATGATCAAAGGCAGGTGGAGTTGGGGGAGCGCAAACCTGGCAGCACTGTGGGTGGTGCCGCAGCCACCATGGTGTATAATCGCCGAACATTCGGGAAGTATCTTGCGATGGGGTACGTAGCCCTTAAGGACGAAAACGTCGTTTTCTGATTGGAAATCATTGGCATTCTTTGACCAGCCGGCACCTACTATCAAGCGATAATGAAGTCGGTTGTTTGCCTGCAATAGAATTTTGTAGAAATCCTGGATTTGCGGATAATCGCAGCTTCCAATCGTAAAGAAGACCACCGGTTTGTCTGGAACGGCATGAACGAAATCCATCATTTCCTGATATGTCTTTTCGTTGTAGTAATCTTCGTCGTTGAAACAATAACCTGTTACTTTCCACGAATTTTCTGCCCAAACGGGATCTACATCGGAAAGTATGCTGCTGAAATTCAATGCGTTATTGCCATAAGTGGAAGTGTAATCCTTAAAGTCGGATATCTTGTTCATCAATTTCAATCCGAATTTTTTCCGATTTTCGTTAATCACTTTTTTGAGACCAAAATACCCCATTGTTCTTGACAGAAACCATAGCATATTGGGGGTAATGACTGGATTGGGCTTGGGCCAGGGGAATAGTGGCGGCGGAATGAGTTTACTGGGGAGCAAAGGCGCATATACGGTTCGAATGAAAGGAATATTGCAGTATTCCGCCACGGTTGGTGCCGCAGTTTCGGTAATGGTTGAGATTAAGATGTCGTAATCCTTGATAACGTCGGGAAGCCACTGGCATTGATGGTTCATCACCCGTCCAATCCATTTGATGGCATCAGTGTCGCTAAGTTGCTCTTCCAAGAGTTCCTCTGTTTGAAGATAATATTTCCAACCTTTCTCTTTAACCCTTTCTTCAAATGCCGTGGGAAGATTAATGGCGATTTCGTGTCCTCGTTTGGTTAATTCTTCTGCAATGGCTAAATAGGGGAGGACATCCCCTTGCGAGCCGCGAGTAATCATAAATATTTTCATAGTCTGAATTGTTTATAGGATGCCTATTTCTTTTAATTTGTGTTGGTCTAAGTGATATTGTTCTTCCAGTTCTCGCAATTTTGCGTTGCTGCAGTTTACGTGTTTCTTGAGACGCTCGGTGGCCTTTGCTCCACGAATACAATTGAAAATCATTTTCAATGGACTAAAGACCATCGATGACATTATCCAACATCCGTGTGTACACCAACAATTGGCTTTGTGTCCATGTCCAATGGCTTTTAATTCGTTCGTCATGGCAGTGCTTTTCATGATTCGTTGAACATCGCAGTCGTAGTCTTGAATCTTGCCAATGGGTTCTCGCAGTTCACAAGACCTGAATCGTCCGTC
>JAKSMH010000299.1 GCA_024400715.1 Bacteroidales bacterium
CACTCTGATTTTGGCGCCTGTTTTTTCCTTTTCGCCATAAAGTAATGCAGGAAATACTTTAGTGTTGTTTGTGACAAAAATATCGCCTTCCTCAACATATTCTGGAAGATCTTTGAAAATCCTGTGTTCAATGGTTTGTTTTTTGCGATTTAAAACCATTAAACGAGCTTCATCACGTTCTTCTGTGGGATGAAGTGCTATAAGATTTTGGGGAAGATTGTACTTAAATTGTGATAATTTCATTATGAATATGAGGTTATAATTATAATCACTTTAATGTTGTAAAAATATTGAATGTCAATTAAATATAATCAATTTTGTCGTTGACAAAAAGGCATATTACACCCAATACAATAATTGGGCGCAAATGTATAAAAAAAAATTATAGAAAAAACATCAAAAAAAAGAGGTGTTAAAAATCTTTCAACATCATATTCCAAGCTTTTTCGGCAACCTCTTGTTCTCCTTTTTTAATGATATAACTTTCGGCGCTAGTATATTCTTTCCCGTCAATAAGAATGGAAACGCGGTATAACTTCTTTCTGCCTTGTGTTTTTACAAATTCGTTTTGAAATTCAACTGCTCGGTGATTTTTTTGGCCCCAAGAAATAATTTTGCTTTTAAAATTATTGTCTTCCAAAGAGATGGATTCGATATCCAGATGGACTAAATATATTTTTTTGAGAATTATTTCTTTGGTTTTAGGGTAACCTTTGTCTAAGAATAAGGCGCCGATCAAGGCTTCAAAAGCATCGCCGTTGGCGCATTTTGCGTGGATGTGGGAATCAATAACAACAAAATCATTGAGTCCCATTTTCTTAGAGAGGGCGTTGAGGCGTTCCCGACAGACCAATTTTGAGCGAAGTTCAGTTAGCATACCTTCCGAGGCAGTAGGGTATTTGTTGAAGAGAAATTCAGCAATGATGGTATCAAGTACGGCATCACCGAGATATTCTAAACGCTCATTATTCGTCTTGCCTCCTATGTTGTCTTTTTGAGATGATGAGCGGTGAATGCAAGCCGTTTTGTATAGTTCTATATTACCTGGTTTGCATCCTAGGATGTTGTGAAGATATTTTTTTAGTTCTTTGTCATACTGGTTTTCCGTTGACTTGAACAAATCTAAATGCATTATTTGAATTTTTTGAAAAGAAGAGAAACGTTATGCCCACCAAAACCAAATGAGTTGTTGATAGCAACATTGATTTCTCGTTTTAACGCTTTGTTTTCCACCAAGTTCCAGTTGGGGTTGATTTTGGGATCTCTTTCTTTTAAATTGATGGTTGGAGGAATGATGCTCTCTTTTAATGATAAGATACACGATACGCTTTCTAATGCGGCGGCGGCTCCCAAGAGATGTCCAGTCATAGATTTTGTTGCATTGATGCACATCTTTTCAGCGTGTTTGCCAAATAGAGATTCAATGGCATTGCATTCCGATAGGTCGCCTGGTATTGTTGAGGTGCTGTGCGCATTAATATGGTCAACATCGGAAGGCTTGAGTTGAGCGTCTTCTAAGGCCAATCGCATAGAATTATAACCACCTAATCCTTCAGGGTGAGGAGCCGTCAGATGATATGCATCGGCTGAAAGTCCAATACCGCAAATTTCGGCAAAAATGTTGGCTCCGCGTGCTTTGGCGTGCTCTAATTCTTCTAATACCAAAATGGCAGCACCTTCACCAATAACGAAACCATCACGATTAACGTCGTAAGGGCGCGAAGCTGTTGCATATTCTTCATTACGAGTGGAAAGTGCTCGCATAGCGTTGAAGCCACCGACAGTAGGCCCTACAATGCAGGCTTCGGAACCACCTGATAAGATGACGTCTGCTTTGCCTAGCTGAATTAAATGATAGGCATCTGCAATGGCCATACCCGAAGAGGCACAAGCTGCTGCTGTAGTGTAATTTGGACCTCTAAATCCATATTTGATGGATATCCATCCGGAAATGATATCGCCTAAAATCTTGGGAATGAAAAATGGATTGAAACGCGGGACAAGATTGGATTCGGCAAATGAGACTATAGCTTCTGTGTTTGATGTGCAACCTCCTATGCCAGTGCCTAAAACTACACCAACCCTGTCTAAGTTGGATTTCTCTAAATCCAAGCCGCTATGCGTGATTGCTTCTTGTGCAGCCACTATGGCGTATTGTGCGCAGGGATCCATTTTGTGAGCTTCTTTATTGTCCATATAATTAAGGACGTTAAAATTTTTAAGCTCACAAGCAAATTTTGTTTTAAAATTTGCAGTGTCAAAATAGGTAATAGGAGCGGCTCCGCTGACGCCCGAAAGTAGATTCTTCCAATATTCATCAACAGTTTTCCCGATAGGAGATAGCACCCCTAATCCTGTGACTACAACACGCTTTAATTCCATTTAAAATGGCGTGGGTATTTCTTATTTTTGAGCAG
>JAKSMH010000003.1 GCA_024400715.1 Bacteroidales bacterium
TCAACATTTTGAGGAAAAATATCTGCACCTTTATGATGCATTTTAACGAGGTCAACTATGCTTTCTGTATGGTAAATTGAGGGGTCTTTACCATAGCGTTTCATATAGTTTTGCCAAGTGAGTAAGGCCTCGTCGAGAATATCATTGGCGAAAATGGTGTTAAATCTATTTTTTTTAAGCAGAACCCAATTTTCATTGATATTTTTTTCTATCCACCCGGAATTTTTGGGGATTGATTTTTTATTACAAATAAAATCACCCTCAAATCCAATGTCCATTCCTCCGCAACCAGAGAAAAGAGATACCATATTTAGACTATTATCGTCCTTTTTGTTTACAGCATAGTTGAATAAGGATAAAGAATAATCTTCACAAAGAAAATCCGAATAATCTTTAAAACCTATTTTCTCTTCTGGGATATCATATTTTTTTAAGCTTCTTATGCATAACTTAAAAATAAAAACTACGCAAAAGTAAGAATTAATTTTGATAGCTTATGTGTTTTACGAAAGAAAAAAGTTTCCGATGCTTTTTGGTTTGAACGTGAAATAATAGCTAATGCGTTATGTTGTAATATGTTTTGTTCTTTATGTTTTCAATTTTTATATGAATGTCATTAATTCTGCAAATATACTTATTATTTCAATTATTGAGGGTATAATAATTCGTTGATGATATAAGCTTGACATATTTTATTCCAACATCATTTTGGCTCTGACAACGGCTTCGTACAGACTGTCAACTTCTTCTTTGGTGTTGTACAAGGCGAAGGACGCACGTACCGTTCCGGAAATACCGAAATGGTCCATGATGGGTTGCGTGCAGTGATGACCGGTGCGTACGGCAATTCCCAATTTGTCGATGATGGCGCCGATGTCTGACGGATGAATGTTGCCGATATTGAAGGAAATAATGGCCGTTTTTTGTGTCTAAGTTCCATAAACTTTCAGCCCTTCAATGGTGGACAGCCGTGGCATAGCGTATGTTAGCAGTTCGTGCTCGTGCTGTGCGATGTTTTCAATGCCGATACGCTTGATGTAGTCAATGGCAACCCTAAGTCCCATAGCATCTCCCACGCTCGGCGTTCCTGCCTCAAACTTGAAAGGCAGTTCGTTGTAGGTGGTTTTGGCGAAAGTTACTTGCTTGATCATTTCGCCGCCGCCTTGGTAAGGCTTCATCGCATTGAGCAATTTTTCCTTACCGTACATAATGCCGATGCCCATAGGGGCGTACATCTTGTGGCCGGAAAAACAGTAAAAGTCGCAGTCCAGGTCTTGGACATCCACCTTACAGTGCGACACGGCCTGCGCTCCGTCAATGAGTACGGGAATATTATGTTGGTGAGCTATCTCGATGACTTTTTTCACGGGATTGATGGTGCCGAGGGTGTTGGAGACGTGCGACACGGCAACAATCTTGGTTTTGGACGTGAGCAATTCGTTTAATTTGTCCAAAATCAATTCACCGTTGTCATCAATGGGAATGACTTTTAAAACGCATCCGCGTTCTTCACACAAAAACTGCCAAGGCACGATGTTGGCGTGGTGTTCCATTTCGCTGATGACAATCTCATCGCCTTCGTGCAGAAACGTGCGTCCAAACGAGGCGGCCACAAGATTGATGGAATCGGTAGCCCCGCGTGTGAAAATCACTTCGTATGCGTTGGCCGCGTTGATAAACTGCCGAACGCTTTCTCTGGCGATTTCAAATTCATCGGTGGCTTTTTGGCTCAGATAATGAACGCCGCGGTGAATATTGCTGTTGATTTGGGTGTAGTAGTTGTTGAGGGCATCAATAACCACTTGCGGTTTCTGTGTCGTGGCCGCATTGTCCAAATAAACCAGCGGGCGTTTGTATATTTGCTGATTAAGAATGTCAAAATCTTCTCTATTCATCGTCTTCTTCGTCTTGATTATCAGAGGTATCTTCGTATTCGCTGTAGTTGTTGTTTTTGTTGAATAGTGCATCCTTGAGTAGCATTCCGTATAAAACAATGAAGAGGACGCTGGTGAAGATGGCAAACCAGTTCATCGTTAGGGCACCCTTAATGACGAGGTTACATAAAATAAAAAGTATGATTTGAGAAATAACATACAAATGAAAACCGACTTTGTTGAGTTTTAGCATCAATGCGGCTCCGATAATGGATAGGGCATAGCCCAAGGACAGAAGTAAATATTGCCACGAAGAAACATTCATCAGCTGTTCGAAGGTGTTCATCATTTCTTCAGGCATTCCCATCGATTTGTACGATTCAATGATGGCAGGCATATAATTGGTGGAGAAAGCCAATGAAAAATAGGTGAGGAAAGAAAATCCCGAACCGATAAAGGTTAAGATGGCTAATACTAAAAGCAAAGGTGATCTTTGGGGTCTTTCGTTTTCTTTAAATGGATTCATTGTATTTGATTTTTATGTAATTAGTTGTTTTATTATCGATTTTGAAGCGGTCGTCACTGCGAAAACCTACTACCCATATTATTTTTTCTCCGTCGCAGAGCAGCCATATTTTGTCTTTCGTTAGGATGTCGATTTTTTGATTGGTGAAGAAATCGCTGAGTTTTTTGCTTCCTTTCATCCCGAAGGGAAAGAAAAAATCTCCTGACTTCCAATGCCGAAGGATAAGCGGAAAGTTTATTTTCTTTTCATCGACATAAATAATGTTGGGATTGTTTTCAAATATAGGTTTTTGATTGATAGAACATTGGCAAATTTGAAATCCGTACAGACTTAACTCTTCCCAAGAATTTATTATTATCGAATGATGAGTATCTGAAATTAAATGATTAATAATCAAATTGTTTCTGTCTTTCACAAGCACGTGGGTGGAAGATAGGAATTTTTTGCCAGAAGGTCCTTGTTCGCTGTGGATGATCTGCTTTACATTATCCTCATTAAATCCATAATTGCGAAGTATTTCATTCAGAATCAATATTTTATCATCTAATAATGATAATTTGTCTAAAGGAATGATTGTTTCTTCGCCTTGGATTTGTACTAAGTCGTTTTTGATTTTTTCTATCTGATGTTGATAGAATTGGTATTGCTGTCGAAGAATTTGGCTGTTATGGGAGAAAGTTTGAATGAGTTGAGGGTTGACTTCTTCCAATTTGGGAATGACGGACAGTCTGATTTTATTGCGGTGGAATGTGTCGGAAAAATTGCTGCTGTCATTACGAAAAGCGATGTTTTTTTCAGCGGCGAACTGCCGAATTTGTTGGGCGGAAAAGGGTAGGAGCGGGCGGAGGATTTTCCCGTTTTGTTCAGGTATTCCCGTGAGACCTTTGAGTCCGGTTCCGCGTGATAGGTTGAGGAGAACGGTTTCGGCGTTATCGTTGGCGTGATGCGCTGTAACAATGTAGTCGTATTCGATGCCGATTTCCTTAAACCAGGTGTATCTAAGGTTTCTCGCCACCATTTCTATGGAGTCGCCCGACTTTTCCTGTTCGACTTTGGTATTAAATTCCTTTTCAAAATAGGTTACGCCATAATCTTGAGCCATTCTTCGGGTGAGCATCATATCGAGGTTGGATTCTTCACCGCGAAGATGAAAGTTGCAGTGTGCGATAGCGAAGTTGAGTTGGCAGTGGGCAAATAAATAGGCCAATACGGAAGAATCTGCGCCACCACTTACTGCGAGCAGGAAGGTTTTGGATGGTGCGGAATCGACTAATTCGTTGATATGCTGTCTGAATAATTCTTCCATAATACGTCTACAAAATTACAAAATTATTGGCTTGATAAATAAAAAAGGATGACTAAAGCTTTAATCATCCTTTTTTTCATTAAACCCTAATACAAATTATGAAATCATCAGGAACCGCATTTTGAGTAACCGCAGTTAGAGCAGCAAAGGCAGCCTTCTTTGAATTCCATCGTGTTTTCCTGTCCGCATTTGGGGCAGATGGCACCCTTGGCCTTTGTTCCGTCCTTAATAAATTTCTTTAAGGCACGGATAACGCCGTTTTTCCAAGAGTTGATGGATTCTTCTCTAAAGTTCAGTCCTGAGATGATATTAATGATGCTTTCCATTGGGATTTCGTGTCTTAATAAGGCAGAAATCATTTTAGCATAGTTCCAAAATTCGGGATTAAAAGTACGAGACAATCCTGACATAAGAACTTCGTAACCATCTTTGTCGTAGTATTGGAAGTCGTAGGTTTTTGTTCCGTCTTCGTGACGTCTTTTGATGATATTGCCGTTTTCCACCCATTTAGGAATGACTAAGCGGTCGTTTTCGGTTTTACCGGTAAAGATTTCGTAGGGGCGGTTGTCTCGCAAGCCAACGAAGGCAATCCAGTCTTCGCAGTTGTTTTTGAATCTCACGATTTCAGCTGGAAGGACAGTTGGACGTTTGTAGTTTTTGAGTTTGTCTTCCGGTTTATTTTCGCTTTTCTTGTCTGAAATGGTGTTGAGGACGCCATCGCGAGAACCTTCGCGATAGACGGTCATTCCTTTGCAGCCCACTTCCCAAGCTTTGACGTATAAGTCGGCCACGGTTTCCTCGCTGGTGTTTTCAGGAAGGTTAATCGTAACGGAGATGGAATGGTCCACCCATTTTTGTACGGCACCTTGGAGTTCTACCTTTTTAAGGTAATCGGTGTCGGCGGCGGTGGATTTGTAGTAAGGTGATTTTTCCACCAAGGTCATGATGGCATCTTTGCTCATTGATGTCAGTTGTTCCTTGCTGATACCTTGAACGGCAGCCCAGTCGATGAATTTCGGGTGGAAAACCATATATTCTTCAAAGAGGTCACCAACAACGTCGTGAACGGTTTTGCGTTGGTTCATATCGTTGGGGTTGACTTTTCTTCTTCTCATATAGACCACGTTGAATGCGGGTTCGATACCAGATGTGGTTTGGGTGCAAATGCTGACGCTTCCTGTTGGAGCGATGGTGAGCAAGGCGATATTTCTACGGCCATAGCGAATCATATCCTCGTAGAGTTTCCCGTCGGCTTCTTTTAAGCGTTGTACGAAGGGGTTGTGGCTTTCCTTGATGCAGCTGTAAACGGGGAAGGCGCCTCTTTCGCGAGCCATTGTAACGGAAGAACGGTAAGCGGCCAAAGCCAATTGTTTGTGGACTTCGGTGGAGAAAGCGTTGCCGTGTTCGGAACCGTACTGGATATTGAGGGCGGCCAACATATCGCCTTCGGCAGTGATGCCAAGACCCGTACGACGTCCTTTCAAGGACTGACGTTTGATTTTATTCCATAATTCCAGTTCTACGCGCTTAACGTCTTCTGTTTCGGGATCGCTTTTAACCTTTTCAATGATTTTATCGATTTTTTCCAATTCCAAATCGATGATGTCGTCCATAAGGCGTTGGGCATATTGGACGTGCTGTCTGAAGCGCGGCATATTGAAACTGGCTTGTTCAGTGAAAGGATTATCCACGTAGCTGTATAGGTTCATAGCGATGAGGCGGCAGCTGTCGTAGGGACACAATGGAATTTCACCGCAAGGGTTGGTGGAAATGGTTTGGAATCCCTCGTCTGCATAGCAGTCTGGAATGGCTTCTTTGTGGATGGTGTCCCAGAAAAGCACGCCTGGTTCAGCGGATTTCCATGCGTTATGGGTAATTTTCTGCCACAATTTGGCGGCATCGATTTCCTGTTTGAACTTTGGATTTGGAGAATCTATGGGGTATTGTTGAACGTATGGTTTGCCGCTTTTCACGCATTCCATAAATTCATCATCGATTTTAACAGATACATTAGCCCCGGTAATCTTGCCTTCCGTCATTTTGGCATCGATAAACTTTTCTGCGTCGGGGTGTTTGATAGAGATGGAAAGCATTAGGGCACCGCGACGACCGTCTTGGGCCACTTCGCGCGTCGAATTGGAATATCTTTCCATAAAGGGTACTACGCCTGTTGAAGAGATGGCGCAATTTTGGACTTTACTTCCCGAGGGACGGATGTGTGACAAATCGTGTCCCACGCCACCACGACGTTTCATAAGCTGAACCTGTTCTTCGTCCATCTTCATAATGCCGCCGTATGAGTCTGAGCGGGCATCGTTGCCAATGACAAAGCAGTTGGATAAGGATGAAATTTGGAAATCATTTCCGATGCCGGCCATAGGACTTCCCTGTGGAATGATGTATTTGAAATGTTCGAACAAAGAATAAATCAGTTCTTCGCTCATCGGATTGGCGTATTTTTTCTCAATACGGGCAAATTCACGTGCCAGACGATGATGCATTTCGTCCGGATTCCGTTCCAACAATTTTCCCGAATCGTTTTTCAGGGCGTATTTGTCAATCCACACACCTGCGGCTAATTCATCGCCGTCAAAATATTCAACAACTTCTGGAAAAATTTCATTTTTTTCGTAAATAGTCATTTTGTGCTCCTTTTCAGGAGCCATAGTTTCATTTTTTTCGTCAGTCATATTTTCCATAACGAGTTCAGCCAAATCATCAAATTGCATTCCGTCCAACTGATTTTCGCGAGATTTCAGCAACTCTTCTGGTGTTGAAACGGGTTGAATCTCAGTTTCCGAAATTTTTAATTCATCAAATAACGATAAATTTTTGTCCATAGGTTTTGAATAATTGAGGTTGACAACAATCAAATTTAAGTTCATTTCCACAAAATCACGCATTGCTTTTCAATCACGAATCTGTAAGTTGTTGGTAGTAAAATAGTTGCGTATTTCTTTACTGTATGAAAACTCATTTGCTAAAATAAATAGTTTCCCATAATTTTTATGTTAAAATTCGCACATATTATTAACAAAATGAGGTTAATATTTTTTGTGTTTGATTATTAGATAATTAAGAAAAAAAGTCAAAAAAAATGCATTTCCTGACTTTTTATGTTGCTTTTCTGATAAAAAAATGCGACCTTTTAAGCATTCATTTTTGGATCTCCAGACATAAAAAAACGACCCGTGAAAAGGTCGTTTTTTTTATAATAAAGTGTAGAAAAACTTAGATTGACTCAATTAGTTTTTCGTGAATTTCTTATATACAATATTATTATTGTCGGTAGTAATACGGATAATGTACATGGCATTTTCCAATTGGCTGACCGGCAGAATCAATGAATTGGCGCCGGCGTTGTTGTAACTATATACAATCTTGCCCAACATATCAACGATTTCAACAGTCTTGATAAAATAGTTGACAGCTTCGATATGGATTTGGTCGTGAGCAGGGTTGGGATAGATATTGAATTCGCTATCGTCGATAGTGGCGATGCTTGTCCCGTTAGATTCTTGTTTTACGTAAAAATTGAAATAGCTTCCATCCGTCTTGGTGACACGGAGGTTGGCTTTTCTTGCGGTACCCGTGTTGTTTGCGTCGCAAGTGATTTTGATGTTGCCGTTGCCGCTGCCGGATTCGTGGTTGGCTGTAAACCAATCGTGTTCATTCAAGTATTCCAAAGTCCAGGCCTGATCGCTGTAAACTGAAAATGTGAAATTCCCGCTTGTGGCGGCAAAAATTTTGGCAGCCGGCATAATATAGAATGAGGAGTTGAGGTCAAGGACATCGCAAGTGGTTTGTGAAAGTGGAACAGGATCCAACCAGGGTTTTAAGCGTTTGTCGTCCGTTGAACCTGCTGATTGCCAATGGTATGAAAGTTTGCCGTAATATTCGGCAGCATCGTAATTGCATGTTGAACTTCCGCCTGTCAAGGTCCCAACCACCAGACCGTTGTTGTTGAAGATGGGTGAACCGGAAGAACCTTGTTCGGTAACACTGTGGTGTGCGGAACCTTGGTCGTATGTGGTGGCCCATGGAACAACCCAGTAGGCGTTAGTGGCACCAGACTCGCCTTGTGTGTTGAATGTGCCACTTGTAAGGGTCGTCCTGTAGGTGGATATTTTTTTTACGTCTGCCGCTGGATGGTGGATGCTGACACCTGAAGGACTGCCTGTAGTGCTTTTGCTCCATCCGTTCAATACAATGTCATTAGATTTGAGAGTATTCCACGAGACATTCTTTATTTTTAATAATAAAAAGTCGGAACCGCCTTGAATTGGGCTGTTGGCAATCTTGGTGCAACCATTACTGAATAATGTGTATCCGGGTTCGATATGGTAACAATCGCAGTATGGGCATTCATAGTGGAAATAAAATTGAAACCAACCCCAATAGGAAGAAGGGGTGTTGGCAGCACAGTGGTTGGCAGTCAAATAATATGGCGTTCCATCGCCCATAGTGTTGTTAATTACCGTGCCGGAGCACCATCCTGAATATTGTTGGCCACCTTCAAGAAAGTACGCAAGCATTCTTGCTACGCCTTTTTGTTGCGTTCTCCAGTTGTCGCCTTCTGGACAGTTGACATTAACCATACAGCTTTGTGAGGCTTCAAATCCGGTTTCGTCACTTTTGACGACCTTCATATCTGGAAGGCCTTCGGAACGGAAAAAGAAATTATAGCCGAATAGTGAAATTTCCGGACGACCATATTGATTCAATTGATGTTTCGGAGAAATGTATTCCAAAACGACATCGCCTTTGCCAAAAACACCCGTGCTGAATTCTTCACCCGTAACATCTTCAGAAGTATAAGGACCATAAATTAAGGTCATATCTTCATTGTAGCAGAAAAATTCAGAACCTTCAGGTAGATAAAATTGGTCAAATAACACGCAACAACCCTTGGCGTTATCATTATGTAATTTTAAACGCCAAATGTCGTAACCGTCGTCCGTTGTTTCCCAAATTCCAGAATTTTGTGCATTCACATTTACTAAAGGAACAACAACACCCACACTCAATGGCTTCCCGTCCTTGATGGATAAATCCTGGTCTTGTTTGATTTTGTTGAAATTTGGCGTTGGTACGTCAAATTGAGGCACTGTAGTCGCGGAAAGTTGCGATATTGTGCTCTGGGGAAGTTTGCCTGTGTTAACTTGCGCATAGAGGGATTGGCATAAGGCCAACACTATGATAAACAGGCTCAATGATACTAATTTTTTCATAGAATGGTAATTTGTTAGTAACTTTACTTTTTTTGAGAATGCAAAAGTATAATTTTTTTTTGAATTTTTGACCAAGAATGGGAAAGTAAATATATTTTTTTGTATTTTTGCAACGTTGTTTTTCGTACGACAACAATTATATTATTATATGAACAACCCATTTTGTGGTAATACGTTCTAAAAATCAGAATCATCATTATTTACTTTGAGAATTTGTTATGGACAACTCTCTTGAAAAAAAATCTAAAAGAAAACGCATTTCTGTATCTGGCAATGTTCCAGTTGCAACGTCAAACGAAAAGAAAATTTCTTCCGGTTTGGTAACGGTCACCAAAAAGAAAAACAATAAGGCTAAGAAGGAACCGGAAAACGAAAAAAACGTACAGGCCATATTTACAGAAATTACTCCCGAAACGGCCTTGACTGACCTTTCATTTCAAGATGTGACGAAGGAAATACCAATTCCAATGCCAACGGAAATCCAAGAATCTGGTGTTCAGCAAGAGTTGCCTTTGGATCTGGATTTGATTGACGATAATGTGGAAATGCCTGCCAAAACGAAATCCGCAGCTCGTTCCAAAAAAGAAATGACTGGCGCTAAGTTAAAGAAATCAAAACCAAGCAGTAAGAAAAACACCCATTCTTCCAAAGAAGTTTCTTCGGATATTTCAGTTATCAATGATATTTTGTTGGATGATGATTCTTTTGTCGCTGGAGAAATTGACGACGAACAGGCTGGAACGATGAAATCGTTGGAATTGAAAGCGGATTTGAAGTCAGAACCAGCAAGTCAACAACAAGTTGATGATAAATCGGGTGAAACCGCTGATGCTGAATCAAAGCCTGCGGAAACCGAATTCCATTCCGTTTATGACGAACAATGGGGATTGGTGGCCAATGCTGATTTTGACGGTTCCGTCATTTCCGAAGGCGTTTTGGAAATTAATCCGGATAACTCCTGCGGTTTTTTGCGTTCTTCAGACTACAACTATTTATCATCTCCTGATGATATTTATGTTTCTAATTCCCAAATCAAACTTTTTGGCTTAA
Organism: Bacteroidales bacterium; assembly: GCA_024400715.1. The sequence goes on from JAKSMH010000003.1 coordinate 9,988, forward strand.
AGAATGGCGATACCATCAAGGGAGTGATTCGTCCGCCTAAAAATGGTGAGAAGTTTTTCCCACTAACTAAAATCGAAAAAATCAATGGTCGCAACCCCGAAGAAATTCGTGATAGAATCCCCTTTGACTACTTGACACCGATGTTTCCTAATGAAAAAATCAAATTGACGGGGCATTTGGGTGAAACATTGAGCACAAGGGTAATAGACTTGTTTGCCCCTATCGGTAAAGGACAACGTGGTTTGATTGTTGCACAGCCTAAGACGGGAAAAACGGTTTTGTTAAAAGCCGTGGCCAATGCCATCGCTGCCAACCATCCGGAAATCTATTTGATTATTTTGTTGATTGATGAACGTCCAGAGGAAGTAACCGATATGCAGCGTAGTGTAAATGCGGAAGTAATTTCTTCTACTTTTGACGAGCCGGCCGAACGGCACGTGCGTATTGCCAATATGGTGCTTGAAAAGGCAAAACGAATGGTGGAATGCGGTCACGATGTCTGCATTTTGCTGGATTCCATCACGCGTTTGGCGCGTGCGTTCAACACGATGGCCCCGGCTTCAGGCAAAGTGCTGTCGGGTGGTGTGGAAGCCAATGCCTTGCAGAAACCGAAGCGTTTCTTCGGCGCGGCACGAAATATCGAAAATGGTGGCTCTTTGACGATTATCTCAACGGCATTGATTGAAACCGGTTCCCGTATGGACGAAGTTATCTTCGAGGAATTCAAAGGTACTGGCAATATGGAACTTCAGCTGGATAGAAAGATCTCCAACAAGAGAATTTATCCAGCCGTGGATATTGTTGCTTCAAGTACCCGCCGCGACGATTTGTTGCAGTCTCAGGAGGTGATGCAGAAAGTTTGGGTCTTGAGAAACCATTTGGCAGATATGACACCTTTGGAAGCTATGACTTTAATTAGGGATAAGATGAGCTTGACGCGCAGCAATGAGGAATTTTTAATCTCCATTAATAGTTAGCGTAATTATACATAATATAATATGTAAAATGGGGAACATCAACTAGATGTTCCCCATTTTTGTATCATAGAAAAGATGTGTTTATCGGGTAAGTTGGTGGAACAGTTCTTCCATTTCCAAATTGGTGGTTCGTTCTTCCTGACGTTTAAATCCCATTTTTTCAGTCATTTTCCGAATTTCTTCAATTTTGGCATCTGCTACGATTTTACCTTTATTGATGATGATAATACGGTCACAGACGGCTTCAACTTCCTGCATAATGTGGGTGGAAAGCAAAACGGTTTTTGTTTTCCCGTATTTTTTTATCAGTTCGCGGATTTCAACCAATTGGTTGGGATCCAGGCCAGTGGTTGGTTCGTCCAAAATCAGCACTTCCGGATTGTGAATGAGGGCTTGCGCCAAACCCACGCGTTGTTTGTAGCCACGCGACAACGCCCCGATCTTTTTGTGCATTTCCGGTTCCAATCCCGTAGTCTTGATGATTTCGGCCACACGTTCTTTCTTGTTTTTAATCTGATGGACGCCGGCAATAAATTCTAAAAATTCCCGAACATACATATCATAATATAGGGGGTTGGCTTCGGACAGATAACCCACCTTTTTGCGCAATTCCAATGAGTCGTTCCAAATATCCAGTCCGCAAACTGACACATCGCCCTTGGTCGGCGGAATAAAGGACGTGATGATTTTCATCATCGTGGATTTTCCGGCACCGTTGGGACCAAGAAATCCGACAATCTCGCCTTTGCCAATTTCAAAACTAACATCATTTAAGGCATATTGCGTGCCAAAAACCTTACTTACATTATGAACGGAAATGGACATTTTTTCTTGATTTTGAAACTATAACTATAAAACAGCAAAATTACAGAAAATTTTTGAATTACGTTTTTTATTTTCATTTTGGCTGCGCCCCAATCATAGATACATCTTTAATCGTTAATCATAAAAACTTTTCTATGCTCATTTTCAGTTGGTTATATTGTCAAGGAAGGTTTTACTCATTTTCACCTTCCTCGGTAAAATTCTAATAATTGTGTCTGATAAATAAATTCGTATTGTGCTTGTAACAAATCCGATGCGGCTTTCATATAATTGTTTTTAGCTTCGTTGAACTCGGTTAGCGTGACTTTCCCGCCCTCATAGCGACCACTCTCTAATTCGAAGGCCTCGCTGGCACTTTCGGCGGCCGCCTTGCTGCTTTTGTATTTGTCACGGGCGGTGACGGCCCCATAATAGGCCTGCTGGATTTCTTTGTACAACTTCTTTTTCGCATTGTCTAATTGCAGTTGCTGGTTGCTGTATTGCAATTTTGCATTGCGTACATTGTTTCGGGTGGCTAATTTGTCAAAAATAGGAACATAAAGCGAAAAACCTAAGTAGGGACTGAAGTTGTTTTTGAGTTGTTCGCCAAATCCGGTGTTGCTCATACCCAATAGCGCATAATAATTGGTGCTGATGCCGCCATTCATTGATAAGGTGGGAATATAACTGCTTTTAGCTAAGGAAATATTGGTCTTGGCGTAATCCGTGCGCAGTTCTTCCGCCCGGATTCCAGGTCTGATTCCAACCGCTTCGGCATATACTTGTTCCGGGTCGGGTAGGGCAACCAGTTCAAAATGGGAAACGTCCAAGGCCACCACACCGAAATTTTCGGGATGGTCGAGTTCCAACAGTTGCGTTAAGTCCAAAATGGATAGCTTCAATTGGTTGACGGCCTGTGTATAAGTCAACTGACTTTGTGCTAAAGATGATTTCTGTGCGGCGACTTCGGCAGAACTCGCTTTCCCGGCATTTTCCAATGCGTTAAGACGCTCTACCTGTTGCGAGTCAATGCTGATTTGGATTTGGGCTATTTCACTAATCTCCTGGTTGTATAAAATCTGCATATAGGCCTGCATCACGGCAATGCGAATGTCGTCTTTGGCTTGCTCATAGTCGGCCGTGGCGGCTTCGAGATTGAGTTTTCCCAAAGTGATATTGTGCTTGGTCCGAAGTCCTGTGAACAAGTCGAGATTTCCCCCAATGTTAAAGGATGTGTTGCCCGTACTTCGTGAAACGTAGGTGTTGTCTTCCCGCAAACCTCGACCAAACGAAAATCCTTGATTGGCACCTGCTTCCAACGACGGCCAGATGCTGTTGCGGGCGGTATTCAGATCTACTGAACGCTGTTGCACATTATTGCTGCTCTGCTTGATGCTGATATTGTGTTCAAAAGCATATTGAACGCATTGTTCCATTGTCCAAAACTCGGCCGTGGACTGGCTTTCCTGGCCGTATGCTAAACCTGCGAGGCAGCAAAAAATTAAACAAAAAGCACTTGTTTTCATACGCTTATTCTTGATTATAAATTTGTGAACCTCGAACGATATCGCCTTTTTTCAGTCCTTGCTTAATCTGTATGTTGAGTCCGTCGCTGAGGCCGATAACAACGGATTTGCGTTCGTAAGAATTGTTGTTTTTCACATAGACAAAAGTGGAGTCTCCTTCAAATTCGAGGGCACTTTCGGGAATGGCCAATACATTTTTTGCTTCTTCCAATAAAATTTCAGCATTGGCACTATATCCGGAACGGATGTTGTATTCTTTTTGCGGTTTGATGGCGGCTTTGATTTCAAATTGGTTGGTTCCGTTGTTTTCCGTGGCCTGGGGTGCGATGTATTCCAAAATTGCTTCAAAACTGTAGTTTTGCAGTGCGCCAATGCTGATGGTCAGTGGAGAACCTTCCGACAGTGTGCCTACTTCGGTTTCGTCCACATTTCCCGTGAAGATGAGGTCGTTCATATCGGCAACGGTGGCCACGGTGGTACCGTCGTTGAGGGTGTTGGCCTGGATGACCGAATTACCCACCTTGACCGGAATGTCTAAAATTAAACCCGAAATGGTGGAGCGAATGAGCGTGGAACTGGAAGTGGCGTTAGCCGACGACACACCGTCGCGGATGATTTCCAGCGCGTCTTGTGCGGCAGACTTCTCTTCTCGGGCCTGGTTCAAACTCTGGGTCACTTTTTCAAATGATTCTTCACTGATAAGTTTTTTATTGTACAGTTCTTTTTCACGTTTGTAGGTCGTGAGGGCTTGCTCATAGTTGATTTCGGCCATACGAACCCTGCTTTCGGCCGCACTGAGCGAGTTCATATCCGGAATTACTTTTAACTTGGCGATAACCTCGTTTTCCTTGACTTCCTGCCCCGCTTCTTTGTATAATTCGGCAATGATGCCGTTAATCTGCGGCTTAATGGCCACTTCGTTTCGCGGACTGATTTTGCCGGTAATGAGTGTCTTTCGCTGAATGTCCATATAGCCGACTTCATATTCGTTATATTTTATTTCCTTTGTTTTTGAATGCTGAAAAAGAAAGATAAATGTGCCGATAAAAATGAGGGCTATCAATGCAAAAATGATAAATTTGACGGTCTTTTTCATAATATATTGTTTTTTTATTGTTCAAAGATGGATTTATTCGTCTCTCATAGCATCTACCGGTTTGATTTTCATTGCCCTGTAAGCTGGTGCTATGCCGGCTAATAGGCCAAGTGTCAATAGAATCAAAAACGAGATAATGGCGGTGGAAAATTGTATTTGAAACGCTGCCTTATGCTGGCTGGCCACTTCAATGATGTTCAAAATGATGGTGGTGAAGGTCACGGAGGAAAGTCCGGCTGCCAAGGTGAGCAATACACCTTCTAAAACTATCTGAAACAGAATGTCTTTGGGTGTGGCCCCAATGGCCCGACGAATGCCGATTTCTACGGTTCGTTCACGTACGACTACCAACATAATATTGCTTACTCCGATGGCTCCTGCCAATAAAGTACCGATGCCAATAAGCCAGATGAGGAAGTTCACGCCCCTAAAAATGGTATCAATGATTTTAAAAATCGGTTCCATATTCAAGATAAACAGAGCTGGTTCATCAGTGGGATCAAAATAGTGGGCGCGGGCAATCACTTGTCGCACTTTGGGCTCCAAATTGCTCATTTTGACGCCTGTTTTGCCTACCATATATATGATATTGACGGAATTGCCATAGTAGAGCAAGTCGCGCAGCAGTGTAAACGGAACGGTGACGGCATCGGAACTGTTGCCTTGAATGTTGATGTTGGACGTGCTGACATCAACGCCAACCACTTGGTAGAAAATGGAGTTTACATTGATATATTGACCGCAGGGGTTGCCGCCTTCCGGGAAAAGGTTATTGTACACGTTTTCACCAATGACACAGACCTTCCGTTTTTGCTGAATATCTACTTTGTTGAGAAAACGTCCATATTTCAATTTGGGAGATTCGATTTTATTGAAATCCGCTTCCACCCCATTAACATGGCAGGACGTATTCTGCCCACCGTGTTCTGCACTGGCACCCCATAGGGTGATCTGTGGTGTGATAATCGCTACTTCGGGTAAAGCCTGCTTTAGCCGGGCAATGTCTTTGTATTCCAATTCCCAATCCCGTCCTTCTTTATAACCTTTATAGGGTTTACTGGTAGTATTGGCGCCCAAGACAAGGGAGTTGCTCGCAAATCCGTCGAAATTGGCCGCCAAAAGTTCCTTGAGACCGTTGCCACCGCTAATGAGAAACAAAAGCATAAAAAGTCCCCAGAAAATGCCGAAACCGGTAAGCAGACTCCTTCGCTTGTTGCGGAGCAGCGAGTCGGTGATTTCTTGAAAACTGTCTATGTCAAATCGCATATTGCTTGATATTATTCGTTTCTCAGTGCTTCAATAGGTCGGATGCGTGCCGCCTTGATGGCCGGTGAAAGCCCCGCCACCGTGCCGGCAATAACCAAGACTACCGTCACACCAATAGCTACACTTAAATCTACAGTGGGATTGTCGAACACCTTAAAGTTTTCACCCATAATTTCCAATGACGAATTTCCGAAAACCGCATTCATGATTTCGCAGGCAATAAGTCCAAGAACCATTCCCATATAACCGAAAACTGCCGTAATCGAAATACTTTCGGCCACAATCAATTTCATAATGTCGGCAGGCGTGGCGCCGATGGCTTTGCGTATGCCGAATTCGTGCGTGCGTTCCTTGACGGTAATGAGCATAATATTGGAAACTCCGACGATGCCTCCCAATAATGTTAGTAAGCCGACTATCCATAGTGACTTTTTAATCATTCCCATTCCTTTTTCCATCTGCATGTTTTGGGTAAAACGATTCCAAATCCATATTGCCCCTTCGTCGTCAGGAGCGGCGCGGTGTGCCGTGTTGATGACACTGCGGTAGTTTTTTCTAAATTCCTCGTTTTCTTCTTCCGTTTGCAAACCATGAAAAGTAAAGGTAATGTAATCTTCGTAGTTGGCTTCGTTGAAAAGCATCTGCAAGGTGGGGAAGGGAATGAAAACGAAGTTGTTGCGCATATTCTCTTGCGTTTTATATATTCCCACAACTCGATACATGCTATTGTTGAACTTAAGATACTCCCCAATGAGTTGCTCATAGTTGGAGCCACCATTCAAAAACTGTTTGGCAAGTTCGCTGGGAATGACAATGCTTTTCCTCCTCATCTCCATATCGGGTTGGTCGATAAATCTCCCGACGATCATACTTAGCTTGTTTATAGTGAAAATTTTAGGATAACACCCTGATAGATATATGTTTGAATGAAAGTTCTTGTAAGATATCACGAATGGTCCTTTTCTAATTTCCGCCGTCACGTCATCAATATGGTCTGAAAAAATATGGCTTTCCGTAAGTTCGATGTCTTTATTATTGAGCATGATGTATCGTCCCGCCTTGAGGCCGTCGTATGCCTTGGTGGTAAAGTCGCCGCCTACCATCATCGTATTGGAGGCAAAGTCTTCCTGGCTGTGCGCACTGGCATTTATTAGCCCGTTGCCGGCACCCAATAGGACAATCAGCATGAAAATACCCCACGCGACAGCCCATCCCGTAAGACAGGTACGCAGTTTATTGCGCTTGATGGATTCCCAAATTTCTAAAAACAGCTCTCGCATTGTTTATTAATATTGGTGAGGTTTATTTCATTACGCTTTGTGTACCAAAAATGGAGGATTGATGTTGGGTGTTCAGGATGGTTTCGCCAATAATTCCATCTTTGATGTGAATGATTTTGTCGGTGCAGTTGGCCACACCGCTTTCGTGGGTTACCACAACAATGGTGACCTTGTCCTCGTGATTCAATTTGCTGAGCAGTTCCATCACTTCTACCGAAGTCTTGGAATCAAGGGCACCGGTGGGTTCGTCGGCAAGGAGCAGGCGTGGTTGCGTAATCAGCGAACGGGCAATGGCCACACGTTGCTTTTGACCACCCGACATCTCGTTAGGGTAGTGTTGGGCCCAATCCGTCAGTCCAAAACGGTCAAGATATTCCAAGGCCAATTCGTGACGTTTTTTGCGGCTGAAACCTTGATAGAACAACGGCAACTCAACATTTTCCACGGCAGTTTTGAATGGGATGAGGTTGAACGATTGAAAAACGAAGCCAATCATCTTGTTGCGATAGTGGGCCGCTTGCGTTTCATTCAGGTTTTGTATCAGTTTCCCGTCCAAATAATATTCACCTTGGTCATAATTGTCCAAAATACCTAAAATGTTGAGCAAAGTTGACTTTCCCGAACCGGAAGCTCCCATAATAGAGACAAATTCGCCTTGCCCAATAGCCAAGTCAATGCCCTTTAAGACGTGCAGCGGTTGTCCGTTGTTGTAGGTCTTGTGAATGTTTTTCAGTTCAATCAGCATATTTTTGAATTCAAGAATTAGGTGTTCAATAGTTTAAACGATTATTTGCTCGTCTTTGTTGTGTCGGAGGAGTTCTTATTTTTACTGTTTTTAGAATAAGTTTGTGATTTCGATGTTTTGGAAATTTTCGTAGTTGTGGGGTTGTTGCCGTTGGGATCCCCGGTGCTGATTTGCATTTCAAATCCGTTATCCTTGTTTGCCTTTATGCTGATGTTGACGTCTTCGCCTTGATCTCCCAGAGCTTCGTAAATTTTATTTACCGCTTCATTAATATTGTCATCAGTCATAGGTTCGCTGCTTTGATAGGAATAACTTTTGTATCCATGTTCATCAGTGGTCCACAAATTATCTTCGCTGTTGTCATCCCAATATTCATTTGTGTCGTTTAACGGATCGTATATATTGCCAAATTGGTCAATGCTATGTTGAATCCTGTAGTCGATACCAGAATTTTTACCTTCCATAATGCCGAAAAAAATGATGGCGAATAAACTGAGAATCCAGATGGCCAATAGGGTCCAGCCAACCCATTTGTGTTTGCGACCTTGGTTTCTAAACGCACGTACGCAAAGTACGATGATGCCAATGACCGGGCAGAGGCAGAATACGGCCACACTTGTTAACAGAGAGATGTCGGTCAGATCGCCAAAACCGCCAGGAGTATATGTGATTAATCCAACGAAAACGGCAATGACGCAACCTAAAAAACAAATGCCGAAAATGATTCCAATGACAATGCCCAGGCAGATGAGCAAAAACTTGAAGATATTGCCCGCTGTGCTTTTACTTTTAATGTAGTCGCCCGAATTTGTGTGAAAATTATTGATATTCTCCAAGGAGGGCTCAATGCCTCGCATTTCCAGCAATTGTGCGGTGGTTTTGGCCTCCGGCATGGCAACAAGGAGGATTAGGTAAATAAGAAGTCCCCAGCCGAGGCTGATGAGGATAAGCACAATGAATAAAACGCGCATCAGTACTCTCTCCATACCAAAATAGGCGGCAATACCGCTGGCTACGCCGCCAATGACCTTGTTCTCCGGGTCACGATACAGTTTGCGGTATTTTCTGTTGGGATTTTGGGAGAAACTGCTGTCGTTATTTTCGGAATCGTTTTTATACTCCTCTTTTTCATCGCCAAATTGTTCTGGGTGGCCGATAACGTCAATTACTTCATTGATATCGGCAATTTCGATGACATCGCGGTATTGGAGTTTGCATTTGAGCAGTTCAGCCATTCTTACTTCGATATCCTTGAGAATTTCCTCTCTTTCGTCTTCGGCAAAATGCCTTTCCAACTGAGAAAGGTAATTACTCAGGGTTTGATAGGCATCTTCGTCGATATTGAAAACGATACCGCCTAAATTGATGGTTGTTGTTCTTTTCATGATGTTATATGTTTTTATTTTTTAATAATTCAACTACATTTTTGATTTCTTCCCAACCATTTTCCAGATCGTTGAGAAATTGGCGGCCATCCTCGGTGAGTTCGTAATATTTGCGGGGCGGTCCCTGTACAGACTCCTGCCATTGGTAACTAAGGATTCCGCTGCTTTTAAGTCGCGACAGGAGCGGGTAGAGGGTGCCTTCCACCACAATCAGATGGGCTTCCTTTAATTCCGTGATGATGTCGGTGACATAGACGGGTTTGCGGGCTATGATGAGTAGAATGCAATATTCTAAATAGCCTTTTCGCATTTGTGATTTAACGTTTTCCGCATTGATGGGCATACCCTTTTCGTTTTAAGTTCGTGGCAAAAATAGATGTTTTTATAATACCTTGCAATGCAAGATACTAAATATTAACATTTTTTAACATTTATACATAACATCTTCTGTTGGTGTCCAACGAGCAAAATTTGGATAGTGGTTCATAAAAACATAAAATCGCACAATGGGATCTTCTCGGATAGGAATTATCTGCCGACAGTACGTACATTGGCAAGGGTGTCAAGAACTTGGTGCACCGTTTTAAGATGAAGGACGACGTAGTCAAACGCAAAGTCAAGGGAAAGAAACTCGCTCAACGGAAGACGATACTCAATTGGAAAAATGCTTGCTGCAAATGTGGGTTGAATTGATAGCAGGCATGCAGTATCAGGGCAAACGCACCAAAATAGGAATAAACTGATCCAGAGTGCTGAAAAAACGAGAGGACGTAGATTTTAAGCATTTTTTCACGCAGAGGGCATCAAAAGTGAGCGATTTGAGG
>JAKSMH010000030.1 GCA_024400715.1 Bacteroidales bacterium
TAAAAATGTTCTTTTTCATAATGATTTAATTTAATGATTGTATTATTTGTTACTAAAATATTTTATTGGCTTCGGGCGAAAGAAAAAAATAGTATCTTTGCAACCCGTTTTTGAAGTGCGTGCCTTGCGGAAACCAAAAATGACGCAAGATTGAACGAATAATACAATGCCATCGGGTGTGTTTGTGGCGGGGTATATCATAGGGTTCCGCAAAAAACACGATGATTGCCCCGCAGGGACACCTGACCTCTGCCGCCGGCATACGTTATAGCGGCAGAGCACTACACAAGAAAGTTGTTCTTTCCCAACCGTTGCAAGTCGGGCAAAAAGGCGGAATCGGTGTTTGTTGGGTTATTCATAATGTCACTTTTTTTAATTCTACAGGATAGAGAAAAGGCAGTATGAGCAGCCGTGTTTGTTTCATCTTGTTTGATGTAGCAAAGTTAAGGAAAAAATAATTGAAAATACAAAATTTTTATTTTTTTGCCAATATATTGATAATTAACATATTACGTATGCTAAAAAGTGTAAATATAAATTATCGCTTTGGCAAAGCTGCTGAAAATGGGAGAAGGCATCCACAAATTTTCGGGAGACGCCAGTTTGATCTTTTGGCTACCTTTCTATCAAGAGAAAAGTAACGGAAAATCATTCTTAAAATTGGCAACTTTGTAAGACGGGAGGGGATAATTCCGTAAAAATATTTGCCTAAAAGTAATATTGAGAGGATGAAATTTAAAAATCAAGATAAAATTCTTTCGTTAAATATTGATATTCAGAAGTATATGTGTTATTTTCAGTTCTTATAACAAGTTCGGAAAAATGCAATTCACAAGAAGGACATTTTTGATATGCCGATATAATTCTATTGACGGGTTTTTGTGGAGTGGGTTTAATGGATAAACGAAAAGTTTCCGTCCATTGTCGCTGTGCCAATTGATGAAAAACGTCGTGCTCATTCTTTGGAAGTATGAGATAGAATTTTCCTTTTGGTGCCAACAATCTTGTGACGGCTTGAATTAATTCTTCAAAGGGGAGTGTGTCGTTGTGTTTACTGAGACTTTTTTTATAGGAATTTGGCTTTAAGGAATCTATAAAAAATGGAGGATTGGATACGATGAGGTCAAATTGTCCTCGGTATTCATTGGAGAATTCTTGGATGCTTTGCTGTAAAAATTGGATGTTTTGTTGTTCGTTTTTGGGAAAACTGTCAAGATTTTTCCGTGCTTCCATAATGGAAGATTCGTCAATGTCAATGCCGATAATGGACTGATTTCCGTTTTGCAGGGTCATTTTCCAAGCCAAGCACAAAGCAATTACCCCGCAGCCGCATCCTATGTCCAAAACTGAATTGGCTTGTTGAACGGGGGTTGTCGCTGCTAATAGCACGGCGTCGGTGCCAATTTTTAATGTGCTGTTTTCGTGGTAAAGCGAAAAATTCTTAAAGTGAAACATAACCGCTAATTTGGTTGGCAAATCTACTGAAAAAATCAATGTTTGACTTCATCAATAAAATATAAAACTAAACGGGATTATCACGTTTAACCTTGTTGAGATTCCGATGTTTACTCCTTACGTCGGAAATCGGAATGGCGAAGTCGGAATCTCTTTATAAAACTAAACGGGATAATTCCGAAAATTAAATTTCAAATGTTTACTCTGTACTGATTAATTATTTTGTATCTTTGCAACTCTAAATTAAGAAAAGTAATAATTTAAAATATATCATCATGAAAGATAATTTAGCTATGAGTATGAATCCCTTGGTTAATTACCTAAAGAAGGATTCAAAAGAATTTACCAAGGCCGATATTATGAAATATATCGAGGAAAATAAGATCCAGATGGTCAATTTCAGATATGTGGCCGGCGATGGCAGATTGAAAACCTTGAACTTTGTGTTGAATAATCGTGAATATCTTGACCAGATTTTGTCTGCGGGTGAACGTGTTGACGGTTCCAATATTTTCCCGTCATTCATTCATGCCGGTTCCAGCGACTTGTATGTCATTCCTCGTTTCAGTACGGCTTTCGTGGATCCTTTTGCCGAAATTCCAACGTTGTCAATGCTTTGTTCTTATTTCAACAAAGATGGTCAGCCAATGGAAAATTCTCCTGAATATGTTTTGCGCAAAGCTGCTGAGTCTTTCACCAAGGTTACGGGTATGAACTTCCAGGCAATGGGCGAATTGGAATATTATGTTATTGGTGAAAAAGAGGATTTGTACTTGACACCTGATCAACGTGGTTATCACGAATCTACTCCTTTTACAAAATTTGAAGCTTTTCGTACCGAATGTATGCTGGCCATTTCAAAGGTAGGAGGCCAAATCAAATATGGTCACTCAGAAGTTGGTAATTTCACTTTGGAAGACAAGATTTATGAACAAAATGAAATTGAATTTTTGGTTACAGATGTTCAAGATGCTGCAGATCAGTTGATTTTGGCTAAATGGATTATCAGAAATTTGGCTTACCAATATGGTTTGGATGTCACTTTCGCACCTAAGATTACGGCAGGTAAGGCCGGTAGTGGTTTGCATATCCACACCCGTATCGTTAAGGATGGCAAAAACCAGTATGTCACGAAGGGGAAATTGAATACGATTGCCAAATCTGCCATTGCGGGCTATATGACTTGCGCTTCTTCGTTGACCGCTTTCGGCAATACCAATCCTACTTCCTATTTCCGCTTGGTGCCTCATCAGGAAGCTCCCACCTCAGTCTGTTGGGGCGACCGCAACCGCTCGGTTTTGGTGAGGGTTCCTCTGGGTTGGACCCATAAAAACGATATGGTGGCAATGATTAATCCATTGGAAAAACCAGCTGCTCGTGATTTGGCACAAAAACAGACCGTCGAGTTCCGTTGTCCTGACGGATCTGCCGACATTTATTTGTTGTTGGCTGGTTTGTGCGTGGCAGCCCGTCACGGATTTGAAATGGAAGGTGCTCTTGACCTGGCCAAAAAAACATACGTGGATGTCAATATTCATAAAGCCGAAAACAAGGAAAAACTGGAAAGCTTGGCTCAACTTCCCGCTTCTTGCTGGGAATCTGCCGACGCTTTGTGTGCCCATAGGGATATCTTTGAAAAACACGGTGTTTTCAATGCAGAAATGATTGACGATATCATCAAACAGTTGAAATCGTTCCAAGATAAAAATATCCGTGAGGAGATCAAGAATCATCCCGAGAAAATGCTCGAATTAGTTCACAACTATTTCCACTGCGGATAAAAATGACGGTTTTAATCTATATTTTAGGAACGTTTTTAGTTGCGGTAATCGTTTTTTTGACTTCTTTTTTCTCAGTACGAATGTTCATTCAAAATGATGAGAGAAAACGGTTATTGGAATTGAAAGAACATAATAAGAGTGTCATTGCCCCCATTCGTTTGCAGGCTTACGAACGGATGGCGATGTTTTTGGAACGTATCGAACCCAATCAGTTGATACTCAGACTGAATGATGGCAATACGAACAATGCTGGACTGCGTTTGCTGCTGATTGCGACCATTCGTTCTGAATTTGAACACAATTTATCGCAGCAAATTTATCTTTCTTCAGCGGTTTGGGATAAAATTTGCAATGCCAAAGAAGAAACTATTCGTATTATCAATGTCAGTTCTGGAAAATTGGCTCCTGAAGCAACGGGAATAGAATTGGTAACGACAATTATTGAAGAGACTGCGGGAGTTTCGCCTGTTGCGGCGGCAATGGAGGCCTTGAAAGAAGAAATCCGTCTGGTTTTTTAACTTGTGCAAATTAAAAACTGATGATAAAGCGATTTATAGCAATAATTTTTTTGTTGACAGTGATATTGTCAGTGTCGGCACAATCTACAATTAAAGGTTTCGTCTATGACGCATCAAGCGGTGAACCCGTGGGATATTGTCCTGTCGTTTTGCAAGGAACGTCGTACGGCGCAATGACGGAATCAACGGGTAACTTTATTATGGATAAGGTTCCCAATGGAACATACGTTGTGATTGTGAATTTCTTAGGTTATGACACGTATCGTGACACTATTGAGGTGCAGGGCAGAACCATCATTAAACGCTATATGATTCAGCCATCGAAGGTTTCGTTGGACGAAGTTCAGGTGAGTGGTGCGGCGGAGTGCCAAATCCAGGAAACCCGATCGGCAGTAATCAGCATCACGCCGAAAGAAATCAGTAAAATGCCCGCTATTGGCGGTCAACCGGATTTCGCACAGTACTTGCAGGTATTGCCGGGTGTTATTTCTACCGGCGACCAAGGCGGTCAACTTTATGTGCGAGGCGGCACACCTATCCAAAATATGCTTCTGTTGGACGGAATGATTGTGTTCAATCCCTTCCATTCTATTGGTCTGTTCTCTGTTTTCGATATGGATATTATGAGCAATGCGGATATTTACACGGGCGGATTCGGTGCTGAATTCGGGGGGAGAATTTCCTCCGTGATGAATATCAAGACCAGGGATGGAAATAAAAAAAGAATTTCTGGAAAAATCGACTTGAGCAATATCGGGGCGCAGGTGCTTTTGGAAGGTCCTATCGTGAAGTTGAAGGATGACAGGAAAACCTCACTGAGCTTTATTTTGTCAGGCAAAGGCTCGTATCTCGCCCAAGCCGCCAAGGTGTTTTATCCATACGTGAAAAATGAATCCGGCTTGCCTTATAATTTTATGGATATCTATGGCAAACTGTCTCTGGCTTCGCAGGGCGGTTCGAAATTCAATATCTTTGGCTTTAATTTTATGGATAAGGTGAATTACACTTCCGCCTTACAGTATTCGTGGAACAATTGGGGAATCGGAGCCAATTTCTTAATCGTCCCGGGACAGGCCAATACAACCATTGAAGGAACATTCGCTTATTCTGATTACGAATCCAAAATTAACGACCCGGCTTATCAAACCGAGGGAGAATATAGCAAATACACGCGTACCGGTGGCTTTAACTTCAACTTGGTCTTTAATTATTATGTGGGACGGAGTGTTTTAAATATTGGCATCAATGCGGTTGGTTTTAATACGGTGTATAAATATTGGACCAAATACGGCAATAAAGAATATCCCAAAGACTATACGACAGACCTTTCTTTATTTGTCAAATATAAATACAATTATAAGAATATCTTGTTGATTGAACCCAGTTTCCGTTTGCAGTATTATACGTCGCTGAGCAAAGTTTCTCCAGAACCGCGTTTGGCCATCAAATACAACATCACTAAAAATATACGCTTGAAGTTGTCAGGTGGTATGTATTCTCAGAATTATATTTCTGTTACTTCGGACCGTGACGTGGTTAACCTTTTCTACGGCTATGTTTCGAGTCCTTCAAGTTTGAATATTGCCCCCGTACTTCCCAATGGGAAAACGGCCAAAAATCGATTGCAGACTTCCGAACATGCGGTTTTGGGCTTGGAATTGGATGTGTTAAAGTACACCAGCATCAATGTAGAAGGGTATTATAAGCATTTTTCACAGATTATTTCCGTCAACCGTTATTTGGTGGATGAACAAAATGACGATCTTTTTATGTGGGAGCAAGGACATGCGTATGGTGGAGATATTTCTATCAAATTTGAGTATAAGGGCTTGTATTTATGGGGTGTTTATTCTTTGGGCTGGGTTAAACGTACGGATCCTAAGATTACATACGCTCCTAATTTTGATCGTCGCCATAATATTAATATTTTGGCTTCCTACGCCTTTGGCAAGCGCCGTTCCTGGCAGATTGACTTGCGTTGGAATTTTGGTTCTGGTTTTCCGTTTACTCAAACGCAGGCCTTCTATCCTAATCTTGTTCCATCCACAGGTATAGGTGATGATATTATTCAAGCCAATGAAAATCTGGATTTTGTGTTAGATGATCTTAATAAAGGTCGCCTGCCCAATTATCATCGGTTGGATTTGGGCGTAAAGAAGAAATTCTTTATTGGAGAAAGACACACCATTGAAGTGAGTGCTTCCTTGACCAACGTATATAATTACAGCAACGTGTTCTATGTGAACCGTATCACCAACGACGTGGTTTACCAATTGCCATTCTTGTATTATTTCGGATTAAATTGGAAATTCTAATCTTTTACGCAGCGTACCGAAAATCCATCGCCTTTATTGGCAAAACTGGTAGTTGCATTGGTAAAGCGATAAAACAAGTAGGTGCCGTATGCGTAAGTGCTATCGTAAGGAGTGGCACTCCAGAAATAGGCATATTCACCAGTGGAAAAACTTGTTCCAAAATAGGTACCGGCAGGCATTGCCGTAAAGCCGGTGGCGTTGTTGCTGGCTGGACGATTTCCCACGGTGTGGGCGGTGGCGCAGCTTTTCCAATGGCTTTGTGATGCCAAGGCTTTGCCGATATTGGCACAGGAGTCGCCCGAGCGATATCGGGTATCGCTTTCAAGATAGGAAATAAGGTTTTTCCATTCTGTCAGCGTGGGAATGTGCCAACCATTGGGACAGACACCTTGGACTTTTTCGGTGGAAGTGGCACTGATTTCCTTGCCGTTTACAGCCGCTTTCCAATTGTACAAGTAGCCAAAGTCATTGAGTTGGCTGTTGGAGCATTTGGGTTTGTATCGCATCGCAGAGGTTAAGTCTGTAGTTTTGCTTTCGGGAATTTCAGCGCCGTCGGCAAAATGCTTGGTCTTCAAGTTGGATGCCATCCAGACTTGGTCTCCGATTTTCACCGCGTCATACGTATTGCCGTCATAGGCCGTGACGGCGTCCTTGAAGACTTCCGCGGTGGAAGGATAGGATGCTTTATGGCAAGAGGTCAGGCAAAATGCCGACATAACGATAGCGAGGAGTGTGGAAAAGAATATTTTTTTCATCGTCTTGAGGGGTTTCAGAAATGTTATTATTATTTTATTTTCGTGTTGAAAACGCTTGGCAAAAATACGCATTTTATTTTAGATGATGTGATGATGGATTAAATATGTTGTTTGATTTTACACCTTTAGTACAGCTTGACAAAACAAAAACCCCTAATAATCAAAGGATTAAAAGGGGTTTGGAGTACCGAAGGCCGGGATCGAACCGGCACGAGTGTTACCTCATCGGTTTTTGAGACCGACGCGTCTACCAATTCCGCCACTTCGGCTTTCACTTCGGTTTTGAGGGTGCAAAAATACGACTTTTTTTTGAATCCTCAACCATTATTTTCAAAATAATGAAATTATTTTTCAATCCAGGCTTTAATTTCTTCCAATTGTGCTGCTGGAACGTTCATTTTCAACTTCTTACGCATTCCTCCAAGGTCATTGAGCAACTTGTTCGGATTGGCGGCCTTGAGCTGTTCGATGGTGTTAATGTTCAGTTTTCGGAGTGCCGGAACCCATTCTTCAGGAACACCTCTTTCCATAAATTCGCTGTCGGATGAGGTTTCCATTTTCTTTTCGGGACGCATTTGCGGGAAGAAAAGCACATCCTGGATAGAAGGTGAATTGGTCATAATCATTGCCAAACGGTCAATGCCAATGCCCAAACCGGCTGTTGGAGGCATACCGATTTCCAGTGATCTCAAGAAATCTTCATCCAAGACCATAGATTCTGTATCGCCGCGTTTTCCTAATTCCAACTGGTCTTCAAAACGCTTTCTTTGGTCAATCGGGTCGTTTAATTCGGAGTAGGCGTTGCAGATTTCCTTGCCGTTGCACATCGCTTCGAAACGTTCGGTCAAACCTGGTTTTGAGCGGTGTTTTTTGGTCAATGGCGACATTTCAATCGGGTAATCGTAGATGAAGGTCGGTTGAATCAGCTTGTGTTCGCAGGTTTCACCGAAAATTTCGTCAATCAATTTGCCCTTGCCCATCGTCGCATCTACTTTCACGCCTTGTTCTGCGGCGAACTTGGCCAATTGGGCTTCATCCATTTCCGAAATGTTCACGCCGGTAAAATGCTCAATGGCTTCAAACATCGTGTAGCGTTTCCACGGGCGTTTGAAGTCGATGATGTTTTCGCCGACTTGCACTTTGGTATCGCCGTGCAGGGCGAGGGCGATGCGTTCCACCATTTCTTCCACGCAGTTCATCATCCATTCATAGTCCTTGTAAGGAACGTACAGTTCCATCTGGGTAAATTCGGGATTGTGGAAGCGGTCCATTCCTTCATTGCGGAAATCCTTGGAAAACTCATAAACACCGTTGAAACCGCCGACTATTAATTTTTTCAAGTATAATTCGTCAGCAATACGCAGATACAGCGTCATATCCAGCGTATTGTGATGGGTTTTGAACGGACGTGCGGCGGCGCCACCGTACAAAGGTTGCAAAATGGGAGTTTCAACTTCCAAATAGCCCTTTTCATTCAAGAAACTACGCATCGTGTTTACCATCAAGGT
>JAKSMH010000300.1 GCA_024400715.1 Bacteroidales bacterium
ACGCCTTCCAATTCCTTGAAGAATTTCTCGGAAGCGTCAACGCCAATGACATTGAGTCCGAGGCATTCGTAATCGCGCATCACGTTTTCAAATTCGTTTTTGCGCAGCAGACCGTGGTCCACGAAAATACAAGTCAGGTTCTTGCCGATGGCTTTGTTGAGCAGGACTGCGCAGACGGATGAATCCACGCCGCCGCTCAAACCTAATATTACGCGGTCGTTGCCGATTTGTGCTTTGAGTTCGGCAACGGTGGTCTCCACAAAAGAGGCAGGACTCCAACTTTGGTGTCCGCCGCAAATATCAACCACGAAATTTTTGAGCAGTTGGCTTCCCTGTACGGAGTGGAAAACCTCGGGATGGAATTGCACACCCCATACCTGTTCTCCGTTAAACTGGTAAGCGGCAAATTCCACCTTGTCGGTGGAGGCAATCTTGTGGCAGTTGGCAGGCAGTGCGGTAATGCTGTCGCCGTGGCTCATCCAAACTTGAGAATGGGCATTGAAACCCTTGAAAAGCGGATTGTCTTGTTCAAAATAGCTCAGGTTGGCACGACCGTATTCGCGGCTGCCAGCGGGTTCAACCTTGCCGCCGTTGGTGTGCGACATATATTGGGCTCCGTAGCAAATGCCTAAAATAGGATATCTGCCGCGAATCTTGGACAAGTCGATGTGAAACGCCTTTTCGTCATAAACGCTGAAAGGCGAACCGCTCAGAATCACGCCGATGATGTCGGGATCGTTTTCTGGGAATTTGTTGTAAGGAACGATTTCGCAGAACATATCCAATTCGCGAACACGCCGTCCGATAAGCTGAGTGGTCTGTGAACCAAAGTCGAGAATGATGATTTTCTCCATATAGATTGTATTATAATTTATACTAAATAACAAATTACAAATATACGGATTTTTTTTAGACTTGATATACTTTTGATTTTTTTTCAATAATTCCGAATCCGTATCTTGTCAATTGAAAAAAAAGTTGTATTTTTGCACCCGCATTTAAGCCCGGGTGGCGGAATTGGTAGACGCGTACGTTTCAGGTGCGTATATCGCAAGATGTGCAGGTTCAAGTCCTGTTCCGGGCACTTAAAAGAAGAAGGATTCGCTGATGAATCCTTCTTCTTTTTTTACAAAAAAAAGCTGCCTCGAAAGACAGCTTTTTCATTTTTTTGTTTAATCTCTGCTTATTAGAGAGCCATTTTTGAGCCAGCTTTGAATTTGGCAACTTTCTTTGCAGCGATCTTGATGGTCTTGCCAGTTTTTGGGTTGCGACCTTTTCTTGCAGCACGTTGCATTGATGAGAATGTACCAAAACCAATCAAAGTAACTTTGTCACCTTTTTTCAAAGTGTCGATAGTGGTTTCCATCATAGCTTCTAATGCCTTGCCAGCGTCAACTTTTGTTAAACCAGCTTTTTCAGCCATAGCGTCGATTAATTCTGCTTTGTTCATAGTCTAAAAATTTTTAGGGTTAGTGAATAATTAATTACACTGCAAAAATAGTTATTTTTAGATAAATAGCAAGTCTTTTTTGAAAAAAAACACTTAAAATCGCATTTTTTACATATATTTAACTATTTTTCTTAGTTTTTGCGGATATTGCAGCTCCCGTGATTGCCCGAACAACCCGATTTATGGTGTCCACAGTGGTCGTGATCACAGCCGTCGCCGTGGGCGGCTTTCTTCTCAACTTGGCAGCAGGCGGGCAGTTTCGCTCTCGCGGCGGCATCGGCTTTGACATTGTCGGCGTTGTATCCTAATTTGCTAATCTGTTGACGAAGTTGGTCGGGACTGGTTTTCTTGGAGTCGTAGGTGATGGTCATTTTTGATGTCTTGCTGTCGTATGAATAGTCCTTCACTCCTTTGAAAAATGGAACGTTCTCCCTGAACAGGTTCTCGCATTTCTCGCAAACCCCGTTGGTCTGGATAACTACTTTCTGAATGGTCGTGGTCTGTGCCGACTTGCTTTGTACGTTGCCAGCTGTCTTTACATTTTGTGCACCAGCAGTCATTCCCATAATGACGGCTAAAACTAAAATTGCTAATTTTTTCATTTTTTTTGTTTTAAGTTGATATTGTTGTTTAATATTATATTGTTTATTTCATTGAATATCTAAATCCTATATAGCCCATAATGCCGGTAATGGGGCTGTGGATGATGGAGGCATCGAAATATTCTCCGTAGGGATTGTCGGCGGAAATGATGGGGTTGGCTTGCTTTTGATTCGCCAAATTCTCTCCTCCGATATAGAATTCCCACGATTTGTATTTCTTGGTGATTTGTTTGTGTTTGGTGAAGAATCAGCTAAATATCACTATGAGGTTGGTGAATATATAGCTACAAATCATATTGACGAGTTGCTTACAGTTGGTGAAATGTCGCTTAATA
>JAKSMH010000301.1 GCA_024400715.1 Bacteroidales bacterium
TTCGTTCCAAAGGAAAAAATGGAAGCCGAAGGCGTTCATGTTCCCGCCACTTTGGAAGAAATGTACGAAAACTGCAACTACATTTCCTTGCATATCCCCGCTAACGATCAGACTAAGAAGTCAATCGGTAAGAACCTCGTTGGCAGAATGCCTAAGGGTGGTTGCTTAATCAACACCGCTCGTAAGGAAGTTATCAATGAAGAAGAACTTTCTGCTTTGATGGCCGAAAGAGAAGACCTCAAATACTGCACCGATATCGCTCCAGTTGAAATGGGTCTCTTCGAAAACTACGAAAAACGCTTCTTCGCCACTCCTAAGAAACAGGGTGCCGAAACCGCTGAAGCTAACATCAACGCCGGTTTGGCCGCTGCCAACCAGATTGTTAACTTCTTCGTTAATGGCGACAAGAAATTCCAAGTGAACAAATAATAGTTTGTCCTATTTAACCGAAAAAGGATGGCCGCAAGACCATCCTTTTTCTATATGTTGCGTCGCCGACCTTGCGTAGGTGAGACTCGTCACCATTCCGGGTCCCCGACGTAAGGAGGGAACACTGGAATTAAAGGGCTGATTCCGAATTTATTTAGATATACACTGCTATACATTCAATTTTTTATTATTTTTGTGGCATAAACCGATGTTGAGCTTATGAGAAAAATCGTGTTGATGGCCTGCTTGCTTATCACAATGCTGCTTTGCGCCCAGTATCGCAGTTGGGACGGGGCGCGCCTTTCGCCACAGGCCAAAATCCATAGTCTTAATGTTTTTGTGAATGTCATCTACGACGTAAATCCCGATAAAAACGTCTTTGCCAATGAAGAATATTGGCCTCGCGTGATTGATCCGGCTCTTGAAGGCGTCAATAATACGGCTATCCCGAATTATTTGTTGGATTGGATGGATTTGACCTATAATCCCAAGCGTCTGCACGGAACCTGTACCCGGATTTATGGCGAATCTTCTTTTGATAATTTCCAAATCACGGGCGATTTTATCGTGGTCAACGTCCGAGAAAGTTCCGTTTTGCGGAAAGGATTCTTTTCGGAGGCCAATATCGTTAAAACGGCGTTTGATTTGATTAGTCGTGACGGCTTTCATACGATTTACGGTCACGATAATATCACCGAATATGATGCCAATCACAATCAAAGTCTGGATTATGTCAATGTGATGATTCGAAACATCACGCTTTCCTACGGCGGCGACAACCCGGGTAGCGGCGTGAGTGGTTGTGTGGGAACTGTGACGGTGAACGGCGTGAATTATTCGTGTGAGGCAGGCACGATGCAGTGCGTGGGTGATGGCGACTTCTTTGCCAATCCCACCAGTATCGTCATCCACGAGATTTCTCACGCGCTTTTTGGCGGCAACAATTTTCATACATCAGGCGGCAATCATCGTGGTTCTTGCGAAACAATGGCCTTCTTGAATATTCAGAGCGGTTATGGATTGATGGGGGCCTCAGGCTCTGGCCTGGTGAGCTGCAACGGCTACGAACGCTGGCGAATGCATTGGAAGCATCCGCAATCTGTTGATTATATTGCAGCTTTGGATGCCCAGACCGCCGTTTCGGTGCCGTCAGACATATCTGTGGAAGATGGCAACGTGGCCTTCATCTTGCGCGATTTTGTGACCTATGGTGATGCCATCCGTGTCAAATTGCCCTATAAGGATGCGGAAAATTCTGAAAATCAATATATCTGGTTGGAAAATCATCAGGTGGGGAAAAACCGAAAACTGGATTATTTGCAATTTGCCAATACCTATTCCTGTCGTCCTCTTGGCACGTCTGGAATTTATGCCTATTATCAGGTGGGTAGGGATGTTTTGGAAGGCGATTATAAGGATGTATGGGACTACAACAGTCGCGACAATTTGAAAGTCATTCCTGCCGAGGGCTATTATGATTACGAATTCGTTCCGGAAAGTCATAATTTGGAATGTGTGAGTTATCAAACACACGACTATGCCCTTCGTAGGGGAATCGCCAACGCCTTTTGCGGTGGACAAGACCAAGAAAGCCAATTTTTTCCGAAGGAACGGGACACCGTGCTGTATGTGAATCGTGAGATGGCGATGTGGCGTAAACTGATGGGACGGCGCATCGACGACCATCTTCCTTCCTTAGGTGATGAGTTGGATGCTTTTGGCTCTTACGCGAAGATCAATATGGGGACGAATCCCAGTACTTGCAATACTAAAACGTATCATAGCTATAATGCTTCGGGAAATCCTGCTAAAATTGTGGCCGCCAAGCCGGAAATGAATACTCGAACCACATATTTGACCGGTTTGGGAATCGAGATGATTCGACAAAAAAAGAATAATGTCCTGGTCAAGATTCGTTGGGATGAT
>JAKSMH010000302.1 GCA_024400715.1 Bacteroidales bacterium
TTACCAGTCGCTGTCGTTGTCGCAATTTTATCATATCCATACACAGCATCAACATTAACAGCAACTGATGTATATAAAGTATTATTCCAATTTACACTTTCCACCATATTTTGAGAAATTCTACCTAATCCAGTAATAGAAAAATTACAATATTTCGTAATAGTAGTACCATTGCCTAGACAAGGGCTTCCCGCTACATCATTACCTGCTAAATAATAATCATTTAATGTCAATCATACAATGAAAAAACAATTAATTGCCCTTTTCTTAGGAATTTCCTTTGTCCTTTCTTTTGTTTCCTGCAACAAATACGAAGAATCGATGTACAATAAATCCGATTATCAAATCAGATACATCTGGCACAAAAGCAAAACCGGCGACCCTAACGAAATCTTCACCTACGACAAACATAATATGCTAACCAGCATAACAAATACCGACACCAGCGATATTAGCGACTTGCGTAACGATGCCTTTGAATTTTCATACAACAAGGATAAAACCGTTAAAAGCATTTCTTACAATAACGGTACAACAACCGAAGTCATTGAGTTCGCTTATTTGAACAAGTATGTAAAATATATGTCATACGCCGTTGACGGTCAGGTTTATATGATTTCCAACTTCTATCGCGACGATGAAAAAGCCGCCAAGATTACCCGTATCGTTGAAACTTACGAACGCGAATTCTTTGAAGAGCTGGGCACGCAATGCCACGCTCAACTATTTGACTACTTCATCGGCAACCGCCAAAGAATTATGGACTTGATGTCGGGAAGCCAATATAAAGGACTGACATTATACTGCACCAAAACCGTCACTTACGAAGGTGAAAACATCACGATGATCACCGAAGATTATCCCGACTTAAGAAAATCCGTGCTGACCACAATGACTTACGGCAATATTTTGAATCCTTACCACGGACTCAATTACGTTTATAGCAAGGACCTTCTTGGTTTTTCAAAAAACGCTCCCACTTCCAAGATTACAGCTACCTACTATGATAAAGAGCTGGCAAATACCGAAACTCAAGAATTTTCTTATCCCGATGTCAACAAAGACAATTACCCGCGCATATACATCACTTCTTCCAGCAAACACGCAGGCATTTCCTTTAAAACTTATATCAACTATAATAGCGAATACTAAAAATAAAAAACAATGCATATTCAAAAAGAAGGCATACCGAGTATTTTGGCGATGACGCTGTTAGTTGCCGCCATCTTATTCTGTTATTTTTCTTTTGGCATTGTCGTTTGGCCCATCACTATTATTCTTTGCTGCGGATTGGCTGTTTTGCTTTTTATGACCGTCCGTTTTTTTCGCAATCCCTGCCGGGTTATCAACAAGGTTAAGAACGGCGTTTTGTCTCCCGCCGACGGAACAGTTGTCAACATCAAGGAAGTTTACGAACCCGAATATTTCAAGGACAATCGCATTCTGATTTCCGTCTTTCTGTCGGCGCACAATGTTCACGTCAACAGTTATCCCTTAGACGGAACGGTGACTTACGTGGGCTATCATCCAGGCAAATACCTCATTGCCAAAAGGCCAAAATCATCCACTGACAACGAACACAATTCGGTCGTCATCAAGCGTCAAGACAATCAAGAAATTCTATTTCGACAGATTGCCGGTTTTGTTGCCCGCCGCATTGTTTGTCACGCAGAACCTGGTATGACTGCCAATCAAGGTGAAGAAATGGGAATGATCAAATTCGGTTCACGAGTAGATATTTTCCTACCGTTGGATGCTCAAGTATCCGTACAATTACACGAAAAAGTAAGGTCCAAAAAGAGCGTAATAGCCTATTTTTAGAAATGAAGCTCAGCATCGTCATTGTCAATTACAATGTGGAACACTTCCTTGAACAGTGCCTGCATTCCGTTTATACCGCATTAGATGGTATGGATGGAGAAGTATGGGTAGTGGACAACAACTCCGTTGACGGCTCCTTAGATATGCTGAACCGCAAATTTCCACAAGCCAAACTCATCGCCAACAAAGAAAACGTGGGATTTGCCCGCGCCAACAATCAAGCCATCAGACAATCCTCAGGCGAATATATCCTGTTGCTCAATCCCGACACCATTGTTGAGCCAGACACTTTCAACAAGTGCGTTCAATTTATGGACGCCACTCCTGATGCAGGCGGCCTGGGCGTCAAGATGCTGGACGGGAAAGGAAATTTCCTTCCTGAATCCAAACGAGGGCTTCCCGTGCCAAAGGTAGCTTTCTATAAGATTTTCGGTCTGTCCAAACTGTTCCCTAAATCCAAGAAGTTTGGAGCTTATCATCTAACCTATTTGGACAAAGACGAAATCCATTCGGGAGATGTCCTTTCCGGTGC
>JAKSMH010000303.1 GCA_024400715.1 Bacteroidales bacterium
TGCTCAATAATTCAATGCCGAATTTCAATGAGAATTTTACGGCGTTCACTTTTTCCGAGGAAGCGCGGCAATTAATCAAAAAACTTCCACCCATTTCGACGATTTTTGGCGAGTATAAAACTCCGGTTTCCGCCAATGTTTTTCTTTATCAGAAGATTAGCAGCGTCAATTCCAATTACCCAATGGTTTTGTTCAATGATCATAACGGGATGAAAACAGGCGTGATTTGTGGTACGGGAATTTGGCAATGGAAGTTGTATAATTATCTTTATACGCAATCCCATCAGCAGTTTGACGAAATTGTGAATAAGATGGTGACCTATCTGTCGGTAAAAGCCGATAAGAGTTTCTTCCGCGTGTCGGCCAAGAATGTGTATGAGGAATATCAGCCGGTGATAATTACGGCAGAGTTGTACAACGAAAGTTACGAATTGTTCAGAATATATGGATGTAACCGTATGGCGTGATGGGAAGAAATATGAGCAGCAGTTGTCCAAGCAGAACAATCAGTATGTGCTTGATATGGGCGATCTTCCTGTGGGCGAATACAGTTGGGAGTGCCATACGAAATATGGCAAGAACAGTTATGCCAAGTCAGGCAGTTTCTCGGTAGAAGAGGTCTTGTTGGAAAGCACGAATTTGGTAGCCGATCATAATTTGCTGCAAAGTATGTCCGACGTTACCAAGGGGAAGTTTTATCTTCCTTCGGATATGCAGAAGATTGAAAAGGAAATCAAGGATAATGATAATATTAAGCCCATTGCCAATTACAATAAAAAGTATAGTCTTTTGTTGAACTCGTGGTGGTATTTTGCTTGTATTGTCCTGTTGTTGGCAGTGGAATGGTTTTTGAGAAAGTGGAATGGCGGTTTATAATGATGTTATGATGAAACGATATATAGTTTTATTGTTTTTAGTGTTTGTCGCGGTGACGGGCTTTGGTCAAAAAATCGCTTTGTTGAAATATCACGGCGGTGGTGACTGGTATGCCAACCCGACATCACTACCTAATTTGATTGCTTTTTGCAATAAGAATTTAGGAACGACCATTGACAAGGAGCCTGCCACGGTAGAAGTGGGCAGTGCCGATTTGTTTCAGTATCCGTTTGTGCACATGACTGGGCACGGCAATGTGGTTTTTAGCGAGGAGGAAGCCCAAAACTTGAGAATTTATCTTATTTCGGGTGGTTTTTTGCACATTGATGACAATTATGGATTGAATAATTTCGTTAGGGCGCAGATGAAGGTGGTTTTTCCCGAGTTGGACTTTGTGGAAGTGCCCTATAACCATCCCATTTTTCATCAAAAATATGATTTTTCGCGCGGCTTGCCGAAAATTCATGAGCATGATGCCAAGCCGCCGCAGGCCTTTGCGTTAATCTGGGAAGACAGGATTGTATGTCTTTTCACCTATGAGTGTGATTTGGGGGATGGTTGGGAGGATGCCATAGTACACGGTGATAGTGAGTTCACGCGAACCAAGGCCCTGCAGATGGGAGCCAATATTATTCAGTATGTATTTACGAAATAAACCAAAAAGACGCCGTGCGGCGTCTTTTTGGTTAAAGAAAACGGTGACCTATAAGCCGGGTTCTGTATATTTCTGTCATTTATCTAGGCATTACGTTGCCGTAATGCTCAATCGACCTACCCTCCGAGATTGGGCGAGCAACCCTCAAGCCTCGGTTTATTTGGTTTTTCAACCCATAAGGTTTACCCCCGCCGAATATCACTACCGGCGTCGTGAGCTCTTGCCTCGCGTTTTCACCCTTACCCAACGAGTTGGGCGGTAATTTTCTGTGGCCCTGTCTGTAATTCCTTGCGGAATCCCTTCCTGTTAAGAAGTATGGTGCTCTATGTTGCCCGGACTTTCCTCTCCTTTCTTGCGAAAGCAGCGACAGAACAGCCACCGTTGTATGATGGAAAATGTTTTAGTAATTCAACATAACCGGCATAATCAGCATCAGCAGATTTTCTTCCGGCGTGTTTTCCTCGACTGGCAGAATTAATGCGGCCTTGTCGGGACGCGACATTTCCAATCTGATTTCATTGCCATCCATATTGTCTAACATTTCGCGTAGGAACTTGGAGTTGAAGCCGATGTCCATTTTTTCGCCCGTGTAGAGGCCAGCAATGCTTTCTACCGCCTTGTTGGAGAAATCGATGTCTTCAGCCGTAATGCTGGTGCCTTCTTCGGATAAGGAGATGCGAACTTGGAAGGTTGACTGATTGGAATAGTTACCCACACGCTTGATGGAACGTAAAAATTCGTCTCTGTTGACGATTAATGTATTTGGATTTTCCTTTGGAA
>JAKSMH010000304.1 GCA_024400715.1 Bacteroidales bacterium
TTGTACCAAGGTTTGACGGCAGCTTCGGAACTGCTGTTTTTCGCACGGAAAAAGAAAGGCGTCACAAGAACTATCACAACAATCCATAATGCTCTGGTAAGCTTAATGGTTGTTGCGACATCAAGCGCCGACACTCCTTCTGCAGCCATCAGACTCTCATGCGCCTGATCATACGCCGCACCTGCTCCTACAACCGAACTTGTGTCGTGAATTGCAATGGCTGCCCACATTCCGAACTCTTTCATGCTCATCCCAAGTGCATCGCCTATCAACGGGAAAACAAAAAGTGCTATGGCATTCAAAATAAAGACAACCCCCAACGAAACCGACATCTTATCGGCTCCTGCATTGATTGTCGGCCCCACAGCCGCAATCGCCGAACCTCCGCAAATCGCCGTACCCGAAGAAATCAGATAACTGGTGTCCGAATCAACCTTTAACAGCTTGCGGCCTATGACCCATCCCAAAAACAAAGTCCCGAATACACTCACAACCGTAAACATCATACCCTCGCTCCCTGACGCAAGAGCCTGATTTACATTCATTCCAAATCCAAGTCCTATTACCGAATACTGCAACAGCTTCTTCGACATAACGGAATTGAACTTCTTGAATGTAACACCAAACACCAATGCCACAACAATGCCTGCTGCCAACGTCACTGGCGAGGAAACGAACGACGTCAATCTTCCAAACTCACCAAAATTGCAATGAAACTGCTTTATGATAAACTGCGCCAACAGCGACACAAAAAGCACACCCAGAACGGCAACATATACCACCCTGCCAACAGAGGTACGAGTACTTGCGTTTTTACTATTTTCCATCTCCTTAATTATTAACAGCGCAAAATTACAGTTTTTTTGTCACGACTTTCAAAACCGTCTGAAAAAAATTACTGCGGATTTGCAATTCCACCCACCACCAACTCATCCCTCAAATATCACCGAACGAATATACAGGCTTTTCCCTTTCAAGTTCCACATTACAACGTAGTATGACCATTTAAGGACGTCCTGCACTCAATTCCAATTTCAGACAACGGAAAACAAGTTCATCATCGGTCATGTCATCGCGTTCATAATTGTTTTCCGAGAGCCAGAGACCGTCACGGTTTACGAATGCCAAAGCTGGCGCATACTGGCCGCGCTCAAAATATGTTTCTCCAATAAGTTTTAATGCTTCGTCTATAATCATTATAGAAAAATTATTGCGGCAATATCTGTATTCATTAGGTTCGTTCCCTGTCGTTTCGGTTGCATGATACACAATACGATAATAAACCTTATTAACCTCATCATAGAATATACTACCGTAACGAGCAGAATTAAAATAATTGGCATTCATAGACGCATAATCACTGCCGGGTACAGTCCCTTTGTCGCGGATATCTTTTTCAAATTTACTTGAAACATGATAATATTTGGCTTCAGAGCCTTCAGCAACAACAACATCATCGAATTCTACCATGGCATAAACTATTTTCCCGTTACTCTCGACAGAACTATAATGGGGCATACGTATTCTATTTTCTGACACATCCCACAGTTGCGGCCATGCAACTTTCCCCTTCACTACCTCGTTACTTGCCGTATCCACAACTGCCAACAACGGACACTCCTCAAACTTAAACCCGTTGCCATATTGATTATTCACATATCGTGTAACAGGCAAGAATAACGGCACATAAAAACAATTATTCCTGAAAATTATGGGATTGCAGTCAGAAGACAAGTGTCTTGCAGCAGCAAGCAAATCTCCATTTTTATCGCATTTGAAGTCAAACGTTCTCAATATATTGCCTGAATAATCCAACATATAATACTTACTCTCTACGGCACTGGCAACAACCAAACGGTCTTCAGACAATAGCTTATGTCCTAAAAAATGCGGGATACCGTTATTACCCGACTTGGCGATGATGACTCTATGTATTTTTCGCTGCTTTGCCACATCGTATATATCTATAAAGCCGTTTCTGGGATTTTCGAGACCTATATACTCTTTTTTACTAATCGAATCGGCAAAATAGAACATATTTGAAAATAAGCAAGCATCACTTGCTACTGAAAGTTTTATCTGCCTATCGCTTTTTACTAAACAAACCTCATTGTCCAATTTCGCAGACATGGATGTCTTCGAGCACGACACCCCAAGCAAAACAGTCCATAGAATAAAACATATTTTTTTCATCACATAAACAATTATTTTTTGAAGAATTGCTTAGGAAATAACGACTTTTCAGGATCTTGTGCT
>JAKSMH010000305.1 GCA_024400715.1 Bacteroidales bacterium
CTGGTTCGTAATGCTTGTTTTCAATTTGATTGAAAGGCGGTGTTTGATAAGGCGTTTTCCATTCTTGAACAAGTGGATTTCCTTTTACCGTAGAAGCCATTTTCTCAATCTGTTCACTGATTCTCTTACTATCCATCTTCATGATTTTTTCGTCTTTAGAACTTTTAAATGAGACCTTTTCTTGACCATAAACATTGGCAATAAGACAAATCGCCAATAAAATGACTGATAATTTTTTCATTATTGATATAATTTGTTATTTGATTTTTTCAATCGTACAGGCGGCAACGCAAGCGACCCCTTCTCCTTGACCAATAAATCCTAATTTTTCATTGGTCTTGGCCTTGATGGCCAATTGGGTGGGTTCAATTTGCATCACTTGGGACAATCTGCGTACCATTTCATCGTGAAAAGGTGCCATTTTGGGTTTTTCAATGATGATTGTAGTGTCCAAATTGTGAATCTGCCATCCTTTTTGGTGAAGCAGCTCCACCACCTTTGCTAATAAAATCGTGCTGTCGATATTTTTATACTGCTGATCCGTATCGGGAAAATAACTGCCGATGTCGTTCAAACCGGCGGCTCCGAGAAGCGCATCAATGATGGCATGGATTAGGGCATCACCGTCAGAGTGGGCCACGCATCCTTTTTCAAATGGAATACGAACCCCTCCCAATACCAAGGGAAGACCTTCTTCTAACCGATGCGAGTCGTATCCAAAACCGATATTTACCATAGAAATTAGAAGTCTCTGTTAGGTTTGTCCTGCATCTTGATTTCATCTTTCTGGAATGATTTCAAATCGAAAGAAAGCGTGAATCGTAGGGTGTGTTCCAATGGATGGTGCTGGGCGCTGATGGCAAACAAGTAGGATACGTCAATCTGGAAAATATTGTAGTGAATGCCGGCACCCACGGTGATGTATTTACGATTTCCCTTGTATTTGCTTTCAAAGAAACCACCGGTACGCACAAACAACAGATTGTTGTATGAGTATTCCAAACCGAAAGACCAGGCAATTTCGTACAACTCTTCCATAAAGCCGGCAGGGGCATCATAGAAAGATTGGAAAATACCTTGGGCGGCAGAAACCTTGTTGCTTCTTCCTGCAACGATATAGCGTTCGTGGGTGGCAGTGTCAACGGCATATTTTGGCGGCGTTGGTACCAACAACTTGCTCATTTCACCCAAAATAGCCAAGGAATTGTATTTGTCAAAGTCCATCGTGTAACTCAAACCGATTTTTAAGTTGGCAGGCAAAAAGTCGCGGGCATCGGGAGAGGCATTGGAAGAATAGGTCATCTTATTACCCATATTGGAAATGTTGATACCTAAACGTACTGTGCTGTTTTCCAGCCCCTTGGTCCTAAAATCCTGCTCGTAACACATGGATAAGTCCGCGGCACCGGCCAAACCTGGCTTGCCACCCGCACTGTACATATCGTAACTGGCGGTTATGTTTGAGTAGATGAAACGTGGCGTGATGGCCATCGAAAATACATCCGATAACTTACGGGCGTAAGTGAAGTCGATGGCAAATTCGTTGGGACGCGGATTGGCATATACTTGACCGCATTCATCTGTGAAATCAATGGTGCCTAAATGAAAATACCGCAACGAAAAGGCAATGGCATCCATATCCGTAATCTTCCAATAAGTTCCGAGATAGGCCAAACTGATACCCAATGATTTGCTTAAACTCGTCAGCCAGGGACTGTATGAAAATGAGATGCCGAACTTGCTCTTGCTGAAAACGTATTTGGACGGATTGTGGTGCTGAGAGTTCGCATCGGGGGAGCTACAGACGCCAACATCTCCCATACCGGCGGCGCGCGCATCAGGAGCAATCAGCAAAAATGGCACAGCCGTGGTAATCGGATTGAAATATTTTTCCATTTTCTGCGATGGGGTCAACTTGGTCTGCTGCCCAATCGGATTATATGGATTTTGTGCGTAACTTATTGATATAATGGTAAATATGGAAATTAGTGTCAATAAGGTTTTCTTCATTTTCTTTCGTTTAGATTAATATAAAAATGTATAACGAACATCTATTCAAAATATTTTACAAAAGTACAACTTTTTCTATTTTTTCAGCCATTTTTCCTTCCGAGGTGCGAACTTTTATTTTATAGATGTAAGTTCCCTTGCCAATTTTGTCTCCAAAATCGTCGCGTCCGTTCCAATAAATCGGTTCGCTGCGGGTGCCTTCCAGGCATTGACTGGCGCTGCTCGTCTTGATTCATTT
>JAKSMH010000306.1 GCA_024400715.1 Bacteroidales bacterium
GAGTGTTGGCGTATTCGGCTTTACATTGACGGAGATGGAGAAAATCGTTTATCCAATATTGTGCCTCAATCCCTTTATTGGTATTGTCCACGATGGCCACCACATAGCCATTCTCGCGATTTTTGTCGAAAATCAAGCAACCCTTATCTAATTTCTTAATATTGATGCCTTGTTCTTGAATCAAATTGATGCATTCATCCTGATGTGTTACTTTGAGAAAAGTATCTTTGTTTTCTGTTTTAAACAAACCAATGGCATCTACATTTTCACCATCCAACAGGCAGTTTTGAAAATAAACGGTATAAAATTCACCTCCTTTAATTTTGGGGTGGGTGCTTTGTTCATATAATTGCTTAGCCAAATTGATCGACTGGTCTAATAAGTTGTCAGGGTTGTCAAAGATTCTGGAAATGTAGGCATATACTTCGTTGAGCGCTAATTCGCTTTCGTGAAAAAATTCGTAGTAATCATCAGAATTAAAAGAATTTAAGAAAAAGGAAGTCAACAATTCGTCCAAATCATTATAAAAGTTTACAAATCCATTTCCGCAATCAGTTTTTGGGCCTGGTCCAAGTCATCTTCGTTGACCAATAACCGAATGCCTCCCAAACCTGCGGTGATGCCTATAACTTGTGTTACGGTTTCATCGGAAATCATAGATTCAATGCCCTCTTCTTGCAATCGCCCTTGGGCAATGTGGGCTTTACTGGCAGAAAAAAATGTTTCTGCAACGACTAAGTTTTTCATGGTTTTAATGTTTTATATAGACAATTCCACTATTGAAATTGTTTTTATTTGATTTTTTTGCCGTTGAGGAAAATTTGTTCCACTTTGTTGCTGCCAAAACTATAAGGCATAAATTCGATGGTCGGGATGGGCTTGGTGATGTAGAAATTGGCCTTTTTCCCCTTGGCGATGCTGCCGTGCGTATCGCTAACTCCCATAGCGTATGCCGTGTTGATGGTGGTGGCGTTGATGGATTCTTCGCAAGTCATCTTGTAATTGACACAACCCATCGAGAGGATAAACTGCATATTGCCCGAAGGTGAAGAACCAGGATTGTAGTCGGAAGCCAAGGCCACGGGAAGTCCTGCGTCAATCATTTGGCGGGCAGGACCATAAACCATATTCAGGAAAAACGCTGCTCCCGGCAAGAACGTCGGCATTGTTTCGGAATTGCGTAAACATTCGATTTCTTCGGGGCCAGTATGTTCCAGGTGATCTACCGATAAACTGTTGTATTTTACGCCGACTTGGATTCCGCCGGAATTGGCGAGTTCGTTGGCGTGAATCTTGGGCCGCATTCCATATTTGATACCTTGCATTAAGATGCGTTCGGTTTCTTCAGGTGTGAAAAATCCGCGGTCGCAGAAAACATCTACATAATCCGCCAAGTCTTCGGCAGCCACCATCGGAATCATCTCGTTGATGATGAGGTCAACGTATTCTTGTTGGCGTCCCTTGTATTCTTCGGGTACACCGTGGGCTCCTAAGAAGGTGGATTTAATGGTTAGCGGCGACTTTTCTTTCAAACGACGAATCACACGCAGTGACTTCAATTCGTCTTGCGTGGAAAGACCATAACCGCTTTTGATTTCAACGGCTCCCGTTCCAAAGGAAATGATTTCTTCTAAGCGTTGCCAGGCTTCGTCAAAAAGTTCGTCTTCCGATGCCTTGCGGAGTTTTTTGACACTGTTGAGAATGCCGCCGCCGCGTTTGGCAATTTCTTCGTAGCTCAAACCCTTGATTTTGTCGTTGTATTCAATTTCGCGACTGCCTTTATAGACAATATGCGTGTGTGAGTCGCAAAATGAAGGGAAAACCATTCGGTCAGAGGCATCAATAATCTGCACTTTGTGTTTGCATTGGTTGATGATTTCGTCAGAGAGCTTGCTCATTTTGCCAAAATCGATGATTTTATCCCCATCGGTAAGCAAAAACGCATTATCAATACATTTGACAGTTTGCATGTCTTTGCCGGCACGCAAAAGCACAGGTTTGGTTTCTACCTGTACCAATTTCTTTATGTTTTTGATTAAAAATGCCATTTTTATTAGCGTTTAATGCGGGGGCAGAGCAAGCTCTGCCCCCGCAAGAGTTCATTATACATATTTATTGCCAAATTCAACCTGAACGTCGGCTACGTATTGGCGAATTTGCTGTTCGTCTTCTTTTTTGCAAATAAGCAGGACATCATCGTTCTCAACTACAATATAATCTTCAAGTCCTTGAAGCACAACGACT
>JAKSMH010000307.1 GCA_024400715.1 Bacteroidales bacterium
AATAAAGCTAATGAAATGTTCGGAGAAGAAAGAATTCTACAATCAATCTTTCAACATCAGTCCGATACGGCGGAAGCCATCAACACAGTCTTAATCAACGATATCGGAAAATTTGTCGGGAAACGGGAACAATCCGATGATATCACTATTTTTTCTTTACGCTATAAACCTTTGCATAAAGAACTCGTCATTGTAAATAATATAAAGGATTTGGAAAAACTTCATCACTTTATGACTGAAATACAAGACGTGATTCAAGTCCCTCAAAACGATATGGCAATGATGAAAGTCGCTATCGATGAGGCTATGACCAATGTCGTACGCTATGCTTATGCCGATGAAAATCAACCTATTAGTATATTGGCCGAAACTTGTGGATGGAAATTAATATTCACTATTTCAGATCAAGGCGTGCCTTTTAATCCTTTGGAATATGACAAACCACCAATCGAAATAGATCCTGACAAAATTGAAGATATTCAGATAGGGGGGCATGGTATATCTATCATGAAAGATTCTTTTGATGAATTGGAATATAAATATGAAAATTATAGTAACATTTTAATTTTGAAGAAAACACTTGATTATGGAAGTAAAAATTAACATTCAGGACAACCTCCTTATTGCCCAATTTATTGGTATGCTTGACACTCCTGCCACTGAAATTGTCCAACCAAAAGTAGATGAAATTATCGCTAATGCCGACAAAAATATCCGCATTGACTTCAAGGAACTGACTTATATTGCCTCTGCGGGCATTAGACAGATTCTTAGCATTCGCAAAGCAGTGGCTGCAAGTGGCTCCGAACTCATTATCGACAACATTCAACCTGCTGTTTTCAAAGTGTTTAAGGTTACCAATCTGGATAAAATCTTGAAAATGGAAAATGTAATTGAGAATTGATTTTTTCTCACCCAAAAGAGAGTGAAATTTTATTAAATAATCTTTCTGAAATCATCATAGCGGGTGCATTTTTATGTTCCAGCTTATTCTTTTTCCGACAATTCCAACCAACGCATAGACTTGTCGTCCAGCAACAGTTCTACTTCCTGATAGCGGCGGCTCCAGTCCGTCAACTCCTGCGAAGTACCGGTGCCGTTGTTCATTTTGGCAATCAAATCGGCTTTTTCGTTTTCCAACTGCTCAATTTCCGTCCCAAGTGACTCAAATTCCTTCCTTTCCTTATACGTCATCTTGTTCGGATTGCTGGCACGGGTGTTTTTGGGTTTTTCCTCTTCAACAGGAGCATTGATTTTGGCAATTCGCTTCTGCAGTTTCAGTTCCTTGTCCCTTTCAATCCGATATTCCGTATAATTTCCATAATAATCCTTGATTTTTCCGTCACCTTCAAAAACAAAGACGTGATCCACCAATTTGTTCATAAACCAACGGTCGTGGGAGACCATCAGGATGCAGCCCGTATAATTCTCCAGAAAATCTTCCAATAGATTCAAGGTGTCAATATCAAAATCGTTGGTGGGCTCGTCTAAAATAAGGAAGTTTGGATTTCTCAACAACGTGATGAGCAAATGCAGTTTGCGTTTTTCGCCACCACTCAAATCCTCATAATAGGTGTATTGTTGTTCGTATTTGAACCCAAAATGATTCAAGAACTGCGAAGCACCCATATAATTTCCATTATCCATACGGATGACTTCCGCCTGATCCTTTACCAAGTCAATGACGCGTTTGTTGCCGGCGTAGGGGAGGCCATCCTGGGCAAAATAGCCAAACTGAATCGTCAATCCCGGGGTAATCTTGCCACCATCGGCCTTCAATTCTCCCATAATCAGCTTCAGGAAAGTGCTTTTTCCCGTTCCATTTGGACCAACGATACCGCATTTTTCACCTTTCTTGAAAATGTAGGAAAAATCATCCAACAACGTCCGACCCCCCGGATAAGAAAAATCTAAATTATTGATTTCTAATATTTTATTACCCAATCTTTCCGTTCTGACCTTAAAACCCTCCTGTTTTTGCTCGAGTGTTTTACTGACTTCCTTTTTCAACTCCTCGAAAGCGTTGATTCGTGCGCGGGCCTTGCTGGTGCGGGCTTGCGGAGAAGTGTGCACCCATTCCAGCTCTTTACGGAAGAGCTGCTTCAATTTTTCGTTTTCGGCGGCGGCATTGGCCAAACGTTCGGCTTTCTTTTCAATGAAATAGTCGTATTTTCCCCTGTAATGGTAAAGTTTGCCATTGTCAATCTCAATAATGTCATTGCAAACCT
>JAKSMH010000308.1 GCA_024400715.1 Bacteroidales bacterium
TATGGTGGTAAAAGCGATGATTCCTTGTACCGCTTTGTTGATAGCAGGTTCCATCGTTTTGAGTTCTTCGGAAGAGAATTTCCCCAAAACGAAATCCACTTGGTAGCCTTGTGCAAAATCGTGGCCTATGCCGAAACGGAGGCGAGGAAAGTTATGGTGCCCAAGCACTTCAATAATATGACCTAATCCGTTGTGGGTGCCTCCGCTACCTTTCGGTTTCATACGCAAAGTGCCTAAAGGAAGATCCAGGTCGTCGGAGATGACCATCATATTCTCGGGCTGGATTTTTTCCTTATCTAGCCAGTATCGCACGGCATTACCGCTGAGGTTCATATAGGTGGTGGGCAAAATCAAAGTCAGCGCACGACCTTTGTATTTGGCGTGAGCCACGTAGGCGTAGCGCCCTGTCTCAAAGGTCGCCGACAACTTGGCTGCCAGCGCATTTACCACTTCAAAGCCAATGTTGTGACGAGTGCCGGCGTATTTGTTCTCGGCATTGCCCAAGCCTACAATGAGAAATTTCTTGCTATCTTCTTCCATACTTAGATGATTAGCAGTGATGGTGACCGCAGTTGTGAGAACAGCCGCCTTCGTGACCGCCGCAGCCGTGACCGCAGTCAGAAACTTGTCCTTGCATAAAACGGTTGACCAATTCTGTTACGTCACCTTGGCAGCCGCGGATAACGTGAATCTGTTCTGCTTCGAGGACGTTCTTGGCTCCGTCGCCCATATTGCCTGCCAGCATAACCGAAACGCCCATTCCGCTCAGTACGGAGGCAATGTTCGACTGGCAGCCGCAACCTTCCGCTGCTGGTACAATCGTCGTATTTAGAATATTGCGGTGAGAGTCAACTTCGAAAACAGTGTAATGATCGCAATGACCGAAATGATCATCAACTTTGCCGTCCACGGTCGGAACTGCAATCTTCATCGTTTGAGAAGTCTTGTTAGCTTTGATATTTTCTAATTCAGTTCGCATTTTATCTGCGATTTCTGAAAAGACTTTCTTGATTTCTTCTTCACCGCTCTCGATAAGATTGGCACCCATTTCAGCTGCTTCGCCAACACCCTTGATCAAAGGAAGCTGAGCCAATAAGGAAGTGCCGAACTCTTCTGCCAATGCTTGTCCACCACCTTGTCCAAACAAAAAATACTTTTCGTCTTTGTGGGCTTGGGGCGTGAACCAGGACATATTTTCAACGATGCCTACCAAAGGCACATCCATCTTCTCGGGTGAGAACATCTCGGCTCCACGACGTGCGTCGTTGACAGCAATGACTTGAGGTGTGGTCACCACGATGGCGCCGTCAACTTCAAATTGTTGCATAACCGAAATCTGAATGTCTCCAGTACCTGGAGGAAAGTCGATAATCATATAGTCGAGCTCGCCCCAGAGTGTATTGGTAATCAATTGAGCCAATGCACTGGCAGCCAAAGGACCACGCCAAATGATGGCACTCTTCATATCGATCATAAAACCTATGGAATTGACTTTTACACCATATTTTTCAAAAGGTACCATCATATCAACTCCATCGATATTGTTCACACGGATAGCCTCATCATCAACGCCAAACATAGCAGGAACCGATGGACCGTAAATATCCGCATCCACCAATGCTGTTTTATAACCTTGTTTTGCTAATGTGATGGCTAAATTGGCTGCTACGGTAGATTTGCCTACGCCACCTTTACCTGAAGCAACGACGACAATGTTTTTTACGTTATCTAATATTTTCTTATCAAAAGTCATAATGCTAATTTTTTTTTATTCAGATTAATTATTCCCCATCAATCCTTCTCACTTATAAACTCTTAACTATTAACTCCTAACTCCTAACTCTTAACTAAATAAGTTCCCACGTGGCGCCATCTTTTCCGTCTTTGATTTGGACGCCGACTTCGCTGAACTTGTTGCGGATAGCATCTGCTACAGCCCAGTTCTTGGTTGCCTTGGCTTCTTGACGCATATCCAAAACCATTGACATCAGTTGCTCGATTAAAGCGGCGTTGTCGTTTTGTTGTAAAGCCTCTTTCATACCAAGGATGTCGTAGAAGAATACGCCGAAATAGTGTTTCAAGGTTTCAAGATCTTCTGCCGTAAGGGTCATCTTATTGTCGCGAACCGAGTTGATAATGCGTGCTGCCTCGAAAAGTT
>JAKSMH010000309.1 GCA_024400715.1 Bacteroidales bacterium
TGCGAGTCGCCATAAAGATTGAAATTGACCTGTTCCTCGTCATCGGGTTTCAGATAATCGACATTAATTTGTCCGGTAACCGATTCATAGCCATTTTTCACAGAAGAAGCGCCTTTCGACACCATTAGCGACTTCATAAAAGTACCCGGCACATAGTCGAGCGCGAAAGGAGAAGCCACCCCGCGAAAGGCAGGCAGGTTTTCGGAAAGGAGTTGGACATAAGTGCCCGACAAGCCCATCAGTTTCACCTGCTTTGCGCCAGTAGCCGCATCGCTATAGTTAACATCGGTAGAGGCATTATTAACGAAGCTTTCGCCCAAGTTGCAGCAAGCAGCCTTGAAAAGTTCCGATTGGTCGAGTTTCAAGCCGTTTTCTGCACCCGACAAACGGGTAAGACCCTGTTGCTTTGCCTGTACAGAAATACCCTCCAATTCCGTCATATCCAAATCATCGTCTTCGTTTGCGACGACGACAAAGGGGAATGCCAGGAAAGCATATAATAAGAATTTAGACTGCATAGTGATTTAATAGTAAGTGAATAAAACTACAAGTAACATTTGAGCGCAAAAGAACAGAGTGTTCTCCGACCTCAAAAAAAACGAGTGTTAACACATACCTCTTTCAGATTTGCAACAAACAGATTTTCAACAAATAAGCACGCGGTGGCGGATAAAAAGCAGACGCAACCAGCGGCAATTCGCGCAGCGATTTCGCTGATAAAGCAGGAACCCACTGGAAACACGCAGCAGGAGCCTCAGAAAAGAGGAAAGGATTATCGAACGAGAAAGAAGGGGAAACAGCAACACACGAAGGAGAGACACGCTCTACCACCGTTTCCATGCAAGGGGCGTTTTTCTTACAACACCCTGTGCCGTTTACAATCAACGAATAGCGGTTAGAACACAGACAATGTTCGAACACCACCCCCTTGCCTGCGGTTAGGAAAGCCACCACAAGCACCAGCGATAACAAGATGTGCGCTACCCGTTTCATTCAACTCATAATTTCCCGACAAAGATAAGAAAAAAGAATGAACAGGCCGTTGAGATTAAAAACTCAAACCAAACTTCAAGAAGAAATTGAGGCTTTTCTCTTTGTTATAATAAACAGTACTAAAAGATGGGTATTCCGGGAATTCGGTATTGCATATCTCTTCTTCAAAACCAACAACATAGTGTATAGTTTCCACACCAAAGTCCACCACAAAATGCTTTATTCTATAACCAAGCGACAACGACGCGTAATAATCGTAAGTCTGATTAGTAGAGTACACTTCATAACCATCGGAAGTCAACAAGATATCCGTTCCGAAACGAGCATCGAAATAAGGTGTTGTAGCAAATTTGCTGACATCGTAATGCGCATTTAAGAACAGCGGTAAATGGCGGTCGCCTTCCGTTCCCATTCTATATTGGAAACCGGCACCAGCGAAGAAGTTTGGACAAAGTTGAATGCCGTGAACCGAAGACATAGAAAAACCGACATAGGCGTTTTTACCAGCGCAGGCTTCGAGGAAACAGAAGCCACGATAGCCCTTCTTCAAGAAGATATCTTCAGGTTCCTTTGCATACTTGGCTACACTTGAGTAGTCGAGCGTTACCCTACCACCCTCGCACTGTTCAACAGTAACAGCCTTACCCGGAAGGAACTCAACAACCTCACCCTTGTAGACCTTACCGTCATTCGTATAAATAACATCGTGCTTTTTTGCGGCAATGTCAAAAAACAACTGCATTAGCAACAAGGCCAATAATAAAAAACGCTTTTTCATGAAGAAACAACCTGATTTAATTAGTTACGCAAAATTAACAAATTCAAGTGAATTACAACAACAAATAAGCCGACAAACAGGTAAATAGCATAAGTGGGTGTATTAGAACAACGCAAACAGAATTATTAAATTTCGTCTGACTAATCGCACGAAGTAACAAAAAGAAAACCGTTGTTAATACTACAAAAACAATGAAGGTGTACCATAACAAACTGATTTATGATACACCTTCCTATATTTATCTAATTCCAAAAGGAATCAGCGGGCATACTTTACAAACTTTCGGCTACTGCCATTCTCGACCACCACATAGACGCCGACAGGCAAAGTAGAAAGGAAAGACGCATACTCGTCCTCAAAATC
>JAKSMH010000031.1 GCA_024400715.1 Bacteroidales bacterium
TTTTGCACCCTAGAAGAAAACTATGGTAAGCAGACGTTATTTGAGAATTAAGGTAATGCAGTCCATCTTTGCTCATCAGATGAATGACAAAGAGGATATGGTGGAAGGTGAGAAAAAGTTAAACCTCGCCATTCAGTCTTGTTATACATTGTTTATTTACTTTTTTTCTTTGATTTCTGAAGTTTACCGTTACAGGGTCAATAA
Organism: Bacteroidales bacterium; assembly: GCA_024400715.1. Next base: position 205 of record JAKSMH010000031.1, read on the forward strand.
GTTGGAGGATTTGAAACTCAAAATTAATCCCACTGCGGAAGATTTGAACCCCAACACTAAGTTTGTTGACAATAAAGTGATTCTTCAGATTGATGAAAATGTGACCATTAATCAGAAAATCAAAGAACTGAAGATCGATTGGTCCAATGACGGCGATTTTATTGTCCAAGTCAATCGTGCAATCGTTGAATTGCCTGAATATCAGCAATATATGGAAAATCCGACTCGGAGTTATACCGAGGATAAGGACTTAGTTTTGGCGATTGTGGAGAAAATTTTTGTTGAAAGCGAGTTGATTCATTGGTTTTTTGAAGAGAAAAACATCCACTGGTTTGATGATTATAACGAAGCGTTGTTGATGCTGTACAAGAATATTTCCCTGTTCAAGGAATCCCAGGGAAATCATTGTCCCATTGCTCCTTTGTTCAAGGATTGTGCGGATGAGGAAGAGAATGACGTGGAATTTTACAAGAAATTGTTTAGAAAGACTTTGGTAAATGACAAGGAATACGAGGCGAGAATAGAGCAAAAATTGCAAAATTGGGAGTTGGAGCGTGTGATGGTCTTGGATACCATCTTGTTGAAAATGGCCTTGTGTGAATTTTTGGAATTTCCATCTATTCCGATTAAGGTTACCATTAATGAATACATCGAGTTGGCCAAGGTTTACAGTTCCGCCAAGAGTAAGATTTTTATCAATGGAATGCTGGATAAAATCGCGGTGGATTTGAAGGAGGAAGGCAAGTTGAACAAGATGGGTCGGGGTTTGTTATAAAATATTGAGAAAGAATAGAATGAAAAAAATATTCGTCATTTGCGGTTTTTGGTTATTGACTTTGGTGTTGGTGAGTTGCTCTGACCAAAAGGGGAACGAGGGTTTCACCACTTCCGACGTCCATAATCCTATGACGGCCGAGGGCTTATCGGAAAAAGAAGCGGAAAATATGCCCAAGATTACTTTTGAAAGATTGGAATATGACTTTGGTCGGGTCATCCAAGGCGAAAAGTTGACGTATGCCTTCAAGTTTACCAATACTGGAAAATCCAATTTGATTATTTCCAGTGCGCGCTCTTCTTGTGGCTGCACGACTTCCAATCCTCCGCAGGCACCCATTAGACCTGGCGAATCCAGTGCGATAGAAGTTTCGTTTGATTCCAAGTCGCAGCAAGGAGAAGTGAACAAAATGGTTGTAGTTTCGGCTAATACTTATCCGGTTCAAACCACCCTTCGCTTGAAGGCCACTGTGGTTGAACCCTAATATTAATTTTTAACATTATACATTAAACATGAACAATTTATTGGTTTTATTGATGTCCCAACCTGATAATGGTCAAGGTGGTGCGGCAAATGGTTCTTTTACCTTGATATTCATCCTTTTAATCATTCTGATATTTTACTTCTTTATGATAAGACCTCAGCAGAAAAAGCAAAAACAGATTGAGGAATACAGGAGTAAATTGTCAAAAGGGGACAAAATCATCACCATTGGCGGTTTGCACGGCAAGATTGTGGATGTTCAGGAAAAAGTGTTTGTCATTGAAATTGCCGATGGCGTGAGAATCACCATCGAAAAAGCCGCGGTGGCCGTTGATGAAAACGAAGCCAAAAACGCTAATAAATAGTATTATTTATGCGGGAAGACGTGGATCAAAATAAAGAAAAAGTTAAGGTGAAACTACCTTCGCTGGCCTTCTTGGTTTGTATAATCTTGTCGGGTCTGGCTTGGTGTTTTATCAATTTTTCTAAAGATCAGCAACAAACCTTTACCTACAAGCTTGTGTGTTCTTCCCTGCCAGAGGGTAAAAAAACCTGTACATTATCCGATACAACGCTTTTGCTAACTTTTTCTACCAAAGGGTTAAATTATTTAACCCCACGCTATGCCAAAGAAAACCGAGTGATAGATATTGCGGTATCGGAATTGGTGAAGAATAAACCCAAGAGAAGTGCCTATACCTTTTCTAATAAGGAATTGTGCGGTTTTTTGCAGGAACAGGGTTATCCTGAATTGCAGTTTATTCAAAAACCGGAAGTTATTACAGTTTACATTCGATAAGTAAGTATGAAAAAGATTAAGGAAGGGATGAAGAAGATTGCGATTACGGGGGGTATTGGCACAGGTAAAACGTATATTTCCAATTATTTTACACAGATGGGGATTCCTGTTTTTTATGCTGATGAAGAAGCTAAAAAATGCTATGCCCTTCCCGAAGTGATTGAAACCATCCATTCGTATTTTGGAGATACTGTTTTTCGTAATGGAAAAATAGACTTTAAGAAGATGGCGAAGCTGGTTTTTCAGGATGCCGCCAAGCGTGAAATCATTAACCGGCTGATTCATCCTAAGGTGATGGAGGCCTTTGACACGTGGGCAGAACAACAGACCACCGCGGCTGTTATGTTGGAATCCGCCATCTTGTATGAAAATGAGTTGGATAAGTTTTTTGATATGGTTATTGTGGTTGACGCCCCATTGGAGGTCAGAGTTGAGCGTATCAAAAATCGTAATCCCAAATTATCTATGAAGGATATTCTGACGCGTATCAATGCCCAGATGCCGCAAGAGGAAAAGTGCAAGCGGGCGGATATGGTGATTTGCAACAAGTAGTTTATTCAATTTTATTTTTATGAAAAAAATCCTGATTGGCTTTTTTGTCTTGGCTTCGGTTTGGGCATACGGGCAAGGTGTTGATTTTACTGAAGATTTCACCAATGGAATGGAGTGTACGACCGTTACGGTGGGAAAGAAGGCATCGGCAGACGGTTCGGTAATGACCTCTCACACGGACGACAGCGGTCGTTCGCGTACCAATATTACTGTGGAGAAAGCGGCAGACTATCCGGATGGGGCCACAAGGACGATGTATAAACGTGTTTGGGCCAAGCACGAACAGGGAAAAATGAATCGTTATGATAATATTCCAGTTGGCGAGATCCCTCAGCTTGCCCATACGTACCAGTATTTAAATACGGCCTATCCATGTGTGAACGAAAAGCAATTGGCCATTGGGGAATCCACTTTCGGCGGTCGTTCGGAATTACAGTCCGATAGCGGCTTGATCGATTGTCAGCGTCTTTGCGGCTTGCTGCTGGAGCGTTGTTCCACGGCACGCGAAGCTATCAGAACGGCAGGTGAGCTGTTGAAAAAATATGGTTGGATTGATGCGGGCGAATGTTTGACAATTGCCGACAAAAACGAAGTTTGGCATTTGGAAATCTTAGGTCCCGGCAAAGGCAAGTTAGGTGCGGTTTGGGCCGCACAGCGTGTCCCCGATGACCACGTGGCAGTCAATGCGAATGCCTCCACCATTCGTGAAATCGATTTGAAAAACAAGGACTATTATATGGCTTCCGACAATGTTTATTCCTTGGCGGAAGAAAACGGCTGGTGGAGCAAAAAAAGCGGCGAAACATTTCGATTTGCCTACGCCTACGCTCCTCAGACCAGAACGATGCTCGCCTGTCGCCGACGCGAATGGCGTGTGTTTGACTTGTTGGCGCCTTCACTCAAATTGGATCCCAATGCCGAAAACTATCCGTTCTCTGTTAAACCAGATTCCTTGGTGAAATTGTCGGATATGGTGCGCGTATTTCAGGATTATTATGAAGGCACGGAATATGATATGCGTAAAAACTTGACGGTAACCGATAAGGAAGGAAAAACCGTGATGTCACCCTTGGCCAATCCGTTTATGAAGACGGATGAACTGAAACTGCATAAGATTAACGGTGGCTGGCATGCCCTTGGAGAACGTAATATCGCGGTTTGGTTTACGGTTTACGCCACCATTATCCAGTGCCGCAGCGATCTGCCCGATGAAGTGGGTGCTTTGTGTTGGTTTGCCCTCGACAATGTGGCGTCGTCGGTGTATGTGCCTATTTACGCCAATGTTACCGACCTGCCGTCAGAATATAAGACTTGCGGTCGTGAAACTGGTTTTAGCAGAGAAGCGGCTTGGTGGGCCTTTAACCGTTTGGGAACCCTGGCATCCCAACGTTGGGGCGATATGAGGGAAGTTATAGATATGACGTGGAAACCTATGCAAAAGGCGTTTTTTGACAATCAGAAAGAGGTGGAAAACACGGCTTTGACCATGTTGAAAGAAGGACGTAGAACAGACGCAATACAATTTTTAACTGATTATACCCAACCCTGTGGCCTTGATGCCATTGACAGGGCCTGGAAAGCTGGAGATTTAATCTGGACCAGCTTCGATGGCTTGTGGTAGCTGCCTTTAATTCTTTAAAACGATTGATTTAGGCGTAAAAACGACCCGTAAATCAAAAAAATTGTGTAAGTTTGCAAGATAATTCTTTATGCAATGAATAACGATTTTTTTGTGCACGAAACGGCGGTTATAGATTTTCCGTGTAAGATTGGCAAAAATACCAAAATTTGGCATTTTTCCCATTTGATGGAACATTGCCAAATAGGTGAAGACTGCATTTTGGGACAAAATGTCTTTGTCGCTTCCGAAGTAGTGGTGGGAAACCGGGTGAAAATACAAAACAATGTTTCATTATTCGCCGGCGTAACCTGCGAAGACGAGGTTTTCATTGGTCCTTCCGTGGTTTTTACCAATGTGCTCAATCCGCGGAGCGCAGTCAATAGAAAAAATGAGTTTCGAGCCACTAACATAGGAAAAGGAGCTACCATCGGGGCCAATTCCACTATTGTCTGCGGCCATCAAATTGGAAAGTATGCCTTTATTGGAGCGGGTTCGGTGGTGACCCACGATGTTCCGGATTATGCGATGGTGTTAGGAAATCCTGCGCGTCGGGTGGGTTGGATGAGCGAAAATGGTCAAAAACTATCGTTTGACAAAGACGGTTTCGCACTTTGCCCAACTACGGGCGAAAAATACCAATTAACTGATAATCAAGTAGTTAAATTATGATATTTCGGAATTATCCTTTTCCGTTTTGCAAAGAGATTTCGTCCTCTGCTGCGCTGCGGCGGAATGGCGACGAATTGTTGAGCAAGAAATGGCGGAGAGCAATTATTCCGTAAATTTGAGGTAAATATTATTCTTATTGCCATAAAAAATAATATAAATAATTCAAAATGAAAAAGTTACTATTTATCCTATTGTTCTCGTGCTTGAGTTTTTCAGTCTTTTCGCAGGTTAATTATATTGATTTGAAAGGCGTGTTCAAGGGCAAGTACAGCGTTGAAAGGTTGCGTTATTTGTCTTGGCGGCCGCAAACCAATCAATATGCGTACATCGACAATGACGTATTGTTGCTCACGGATGCCAAAACCGGTAAAGAGGAAAAGTTCTTGGACAAAGCACAATTGGGTTCTTTGCTGAACCTCAACCTCACGCGTTTTCCAAAATTTGAGTGGGTTGATAAGGATATTCTTTATTTTGAAGCCCTCAATAAGACATTTAATACGGTAACACACGAGATTATCGATCTTCCTATGGAAGAAATCATCGATCAGCAATTAAAAAGTCTTCTTTTTGTGGTTAAAAAAGGTAAATATGTTTACGTTGAGAGCATTTTGAATCAATATAAGCCCATATTATTGTGTCCTGACACCGGAAAGAATATTGTTTTTGGCGAATCCGTGCATCGTAGCGAATGGGGTATTGAAGAAGGACAGTATTTTTCACCGAATGGCAATTATATTTGTTTTTACCGTATGGATGAAAGTATGGTGGAAGATTATCCCTTGGTCAATACTTCCACACCTATTGCGACAGTGGAAACGATGAAGTACCCAATGGCCGGTCGTACAAGTCACGTGGTCACAGCCGGTATTTTTGATGTGAAACAGTCAGTGGCGCAGGGTAAAACGGTTTATCACTATATCAAAACCGATAAGGCAGATGGCGAATTTTTGACCAACATCACGTTTTCTCCTGATGAGAAATGTCTGTATATCACTCATTTGAATCGTGCGCAGGATCATGCCAAACTGATTGAATACAATTTGTTGACGGGTGAAAAGACACGGGTTTTGATTGAGGAAACGGACAAACGGTATGTAGAGCCGCAAACCCGTCCTATTTTCTTGAAAAACAATCGTTTTTTGTGGCAAACGCGTCGTGATGGGTGGAATCATATCTTTTTGTATGATTTGAATAAGGGAACCAACACGCTGCTGACCAATGGAAATTGGGAAGTTTGCGAAGTGTTGGGCGTGGATTCGAAAGAGGAAAACATTTATTTCGTGGCTTCATTGGACAAGCCGGTAGATAAATATATCTGCAAACTGAATATCAAAACGACGAAAGTGGAAAATTTGACACCAGTATCTGGTACCCATACGGCGAGTTTTTCATCAGATATGAGTTATTTTTTAGATTGTTTGACCAGTATTGATATTCCTTACGAAACTTATTTGAAGAGCAGCAACGGTAAAGTGTCAAAGTTGTTGAAGGCGTCGAAAAATCCGTATGCGGACTGCTCAATCGGCACGACGAAGATTTTTTCCATTAAGAATAAAGCCAATGACGATTTATATTGTCGTATGATATTGCCGCCCAATTTTGACGAAACGAAGAAGTATCCTTGTTTGATTTATGTTTATGGCGGTCCGCATTCGCAATTGGTGGATAATACCTTCATGTCGGGAGGTCAGTTTCTGCAATATATGGCGCAGCGTGGCTATGTGGTCTTCACTTTGGACAATAGGGGAACGGCTAATCGCGGTGCGGAATTTGAAAAATGTATTCATCGTCATTTGGGCGATTTGGAAGTGGAAGACCAGATGTGCGGCGTAGAATATCTGAAGAGTCTGCCGTACATTGATGCCCAGCGGATTGGCTTGGACGGCTGGAGTTATGGGGGCTTTATGACTTTGTCGTTGATTACACGGTATCCGGAGGTGTTCAGGTCGGCAAGTTGTGGTGGTCCTGTGGTAGATTGGAAGTGGTACGAGGTGATGTATGGCGAGCGTTATATGGACACGCCGCAGGAAAATCCCGAAGGTTATGCCAAGGCCAGCTTGTTGGACAAGATCAAGAATGTGAAATGCAATTTGTTGGTGATGCACGGCTGCCAGGATCATACGGTGGTATGGCAGCAGACTCTGGAATTGATGCGTCAGGCGGTAACCGACGGCATTGAAATCGAATATTTCCCCTATACGGCCTACGACCATAATGTGCGCGGTATCGAGCGAGTTCATTTGTGGAACAAGCTTGCCAAGTTCCACGACGAGCATTTGAAATAGGTAAAAAGGGTAAAAAAAGGGAATAAACAAAATATTCAGATTGTTGTTTTTATCATTTGCATTATTAGAACTGAACTGTTAGGAAAAAGGATTATTTACAAAATGCATTGATAAATATTTTTTATATATTTGCACATTGAACTTATAGTATAATTTGGAGTACTATTGGCAATAAAGTATATAAACAGCAAACAAAATATGGACGGATATTCCCAAACACCTTTGAAAGAACGCCTTGAAGCTCTCCGAAGCCTGATTCCCGAAGCCTTTGCCGAAGGCAAGATTGACTGGGAAAAACTGAAAGCCGCATTGGGCGAGGAAGTGAATTTCAGCAACGAGCGTTATGTGCTCAACTGGGCGGGCAAAAGCGACGCTTTCCGCATCATGCAGCAGCCCAGCGCGGCCACACTCGTGCCTTGCAAGGAGGAATCCGTCGATTTCGACAACACCGAAAACATTTTTATCGAAGGCGAAAACATGGAAGTGCTCAAGGTGTTGCAGAAAAGCTATTTCGGCAAGGTGAAGATGATTTACATCGACCCGCCGTACAACACCGGGAACGACTCGTTCATCTATCCCGACAAGTTTTCCGAAACCAAGGAGGAATACCAGAAGCGCGTGGGCGACAAGGATGCCGAAGGCTACATGATGCGCGACGGCATGTTTCAGAAAAACAGCCGCGAAAACGGACAGTATCACAGCAACTGGCTCAACATGATGATGACGCGCCTCTACTTGGCCAAATCGCTGCTGCGCGACGACGGCGTGATTTTCGTCTCCATCGACGACAACGAAGTCCACAACCTGCGGCTGCTGATGAATGAGATTTTCGGCGAGGAGAATTTTGT
>JAKSMH010000310.1 GCA_024400715.1 Bacteroidales bacterium
GAATCATCAGTCTCGATTTCTTCCTTCTATTGAAGAAACCCATCACATAACCAAGAAGGATGCACCGAGCGGAACCGCCATCCAACTGGCTAAAATCATCGAAAAGCAATACGACAAATCGCTCGAAATACCTATTCAGTCATTCCGCTTAACCGATGTTCCTGGTATTCATAAAGTGACGTATCAATCTGAAAATGAAACCATTGAATTGACTCATACCGCCAAGAATAGGGTGGAATTAGCCAGAGGTGCCGTGAAAGCCGCATTGTGGTTGGTGAATCATCCCGGAATATATAATTTTAAAGATATTGCATTGAATATTAATTAGATATATCTTTTATAACGATATGTCTCGTTCTTTTATAAAAATTAAATTGTAAAAAATGACTCTTTCCGTTGCTGCTGTTTATGTTATTCTGATTATTTCATATTTAGGCTTCCATATTGGCTTGTGGGGCATTTTCAAAAAGGCCGGGGTCAACCCCGTTTTATCCATCATCCCGATTTACGATTATTGGATTTGGTTGCGGAAAGTGCTTTCCCGTCCCTGGTGGTGGATGATTTTCATCATTTTCCCCTTCATCGGGGTGTTTATGTTTTTTATGATGATATGGAAGACCATACGTCTGTTTGGAAAAACAAGTTATTTGCCTTTGATTTTGGGGACGGCGTTTTTCTTTATCTATCTGCCTTATTTGGCTTGGTCAAAGAAAGAACAGTTCACTCATTTTACCGATTTGAAGCCGTTTGTGAAAAGCAAGGCCAGAGAGTGGGGAGATGCAATTATTTTTGCCGTGGCCGCCGCCTATATTATCAGAATGTTTCTGGTGGAATTTTACGCCATCCCCACGTCTTCTATGGAAAGTACATTGATGGTGGGCGATTATTTGGCCGTGGGAAAAATGGATTTCGGTGCTCGTGTCCCAATGACGCCAATCGCAGTTCCCTTTGTTCATCATACGCTTCCCGGAACCAAAACAGTGAAGTCTTATTCTGAATGTGTCGAATTGCCGTATATGAAATTCCCGGCCCTGCGACCTCTGCGTAGATACGACATCGTGGTTTTCAATTATCCCGATGGCGACACGGTGGCCATTGAACGTCAAAGCGAAAGCTATTATGCCATCGTACGCGAGTTTGAGTATATGCTCAACCCGCAAACGCCTAAGCAGATTATGGAAAGTCTGTATTACAAATACTCGCCCGAAATGGTGGCACATTATCAGGCAAAATACCCAGGACCTTATTACGAAGGTAAGGGCAGGGAAGCCGTGAAGAAAGAATACAAGGTGGTGTCGCGTCCCGTGGATAAACGGGAAAACTATGTGAAACGCTGCGTGGCAATGCCGGGCGATAAAATCAAAATCGTCAATAGCGAGTTGTTTATCAATGGGAAAACCGCCTTTAAGCCCGAACGGATGCAGTATTCCTATTTTGTTACCGACCCCGCTGGAATCGGCTTAACGCCAAAAAAACGTAAAGAGTTGAATATTAACGAAGAAGATGTTCAGAAGATTGATGCGGCCACTACCGTTTACTGGATTAATGACGAACAAAAGAAGAAAATCGAAAAATTAGGACTCCTTGTTGAAAAAATCGTGGATAAGGAAGGGGTAGGGGATTCCAATATCTTTCCCCACGATGCTCGTTATGCTTGGAATAAGGATAATTTTGGCGAATTGACCGTGCCTAAAAAAGGTGAAACCGTGGAAATTAACGATTCAACTATCGTTTTATATGCACAAATCATCAAGAATTATGAATTAAATGACTTGAAAGTGGTCGGAAACAAAGTGTATATCAATAACAAGGAAGCCCACGAATATACTTTCAAAATGAATTATTACTTTATGATGGGTGATAACCGACATAATTCCGCCGATTCGAGATTTTGGGGCTTCGTTCCTGAAAATCATATCGTTGGCCGAACCTTATTCGTTTGGTTGTCATTGGATAAGTTTAAGGATTTTGGCGATGGCAAAATCCGTTGGAGCAAGATGTTCAAGAGCATCCAATAAACTTTTTAATGATTTTGTCGTCTATTGAATTGAAATATGGATGTTCTTTGTAGCAAATTTGAAAATTCAGAGTCTAATATATTAAGATTATGTTTTGTATAAGAA
>JAKSMH010000311.1 GCA_024400715.1 Bacteroidales bacterium
CGCATTGATATACGAACGCTTGGCAAACAAGAAACGGACTTCCGCCAAGGCGATGGCATACGAAGAACAATATATGGCCTTTTCGTCAAATCCCTGAAGAGAATTAATCCCTCCGATGCGATATAACTCATTCATATAGTGGTTTTTGCCGAACAAGGTTCCCCCATTGACGCCCAACACGAACACAAAGCGCTTATACAGAGGAATAAATCCCTGAACGGCCACATTCAGACGATAATCAACCCGACTCATCGGCAAGCCATCGTAAATAACGTCGTCCGCCTTGGCATTTTTCACTATTTTCCGATTTCCCACACTACCGTTCACCAACAACGAAAATCCTTTTCTGGGATTAAAAACATAATCCAACTTCCTAATATTGAATTCGATACCATACATTGACTTTCGATAGTCAATACATTGCGAAGCCGTATCCACCACCAGCAATGACTTGGACAGCACATTGGACGAAGTGTAATCGAAATAGGCCTTCACATAACTGTTTCCCATCAATGAATACTGCAAGCCGATCACATAATTCATCGACAAATAGGAAGTGTCCTTTTTATCCAACACAAACTGACCATCCACGCCCAGCGGAGTTCGGAACAAATAGGGAAAATTCAGATGCACATTGAGATACTGCGAGAAACGCTCTGTGCTACGCCATTGCAAATCAATCTGTTCGCCAATCTTGAACAAGTTTTTCAGATTCAGATTTACCTCGCCATTGACCGAAACCTTGCCCGTTCGCTCATCTACCGGAACCAAACCGATATAGCCGTCAAACTGACAGGTTTTTCGCTTGTCAAGATACAGATACAAATAGCACTTGTCGTTAATAAACTCGATGGCAGACGGTTTTATTTCACTCACGAAGGGCAATTCCGCCAACTTAGAAGGAATGTCTTCCACCACGCTCTCGCGGTAATGCTTATTGCGCCGCCAACCCAAATAAGGATAGATGTAACTATTTGACAATTTGGCTGTTCCAGCGACAATAATGGAATCAAAAACGACATATTCGTGCTTGTCAATCGTAAGCCGGGCGTGTGCCGAATCGGGCGTCATTTCCAGACTGTCCAATTTCACCTCCACAAAAGGGAAACCATTGTTTTCATAGTAGGAAACAATCTGCCAGGACAACTTCTGATAATCTTCCAAAAGCAAGAGATTGTTTTTGCAAAAAGACTGTGTATTTGATTCTTTAAGTAGCATTTTCGTTGTTGAATCCATCGAAATGCAGGCATAATAAGGAACTTTTTTCTTGTTTTGTCCGAAAAGCCAATTCGGACAAAAAGCAAGAATGACCAAGAAAAGCAGCAACCTATTTATTTTCAACAACTTAATACCAATAATATTTTATCTATAATATAAAACTACAAAACACGTTTTTTTATTATATTTGCAAAATTAAAAAAAATAGATAACATGAAGAAAATTGCAGTAATTTTAAGTCTTGTTTTAGCTGGTTTATTTGTATTTTCATCTTGTGACACACAAAAAAAATGTGCGGCATACGGACATTATTCTGAGAACATTGAATTAAATAGCGAAAGCGATCAAATATAAGTCCCTGATGGTGGTCAAGTGTGTGTCCGACAATTTTTTCAAAAAAGTTCTTTTTGCGGGACTTTTTTGTCTATTATTGGGACACGCGCAAGGGCAGGATGTTGGGGACTCCACCCAGCAAAGTGTGACGGTCAAGGAATGGAACATCAACATTGAGATTAATACGGCAGGTGCGGGTTTATGGTATCAACACGGTTGGACGCCCGACTATTTCAACAAGCATTTTATTGAAGTGGGATTTGTCTATAACAGGCATCCCAAGGCCGTACGGGTTAAAAACACCTATTATTGCGGTGCCACGTCGGTTTGTTATGGGAAACTCTGCGATTTGTTCTTTCTTCGCTTAGGTTACGGTTACCAACGCACCCTGCATCACAAACCCTATTGGGGCGGTGTCGGCATTCGCTACACCCTATCTGCCGGATTGTCCTTGGGATTGGTCTTTCCGACCTATTTGCGCGTCATCGACTACTACGGCAACGCAGAAGTAACTCTCACCCCTGCCGCCATCGCA
>JAKSMH010000312.1 GCA_024400715.1 Bacteroidales bacterium
TCTTAAATTGATCCGACAGTCCACCTGCTGTTAATTCATGATTGATTGTATTACTTATTCCGTATGTCTCAATAATAGCAACCTTGGGGGATGTCTTCTTCAGTGCTTCTTCTAAACAAAAGTAGGTGTCCATGATAGTTGTTCCTGGAGAGGCCAATACAAAACAGGTCGCACCTAATGCGGCCGATAGGTTTTTAGGATTTACACCAGCATAACAATGAGAATTCCCAACAAGTACAACATCAACGGTGTCCTTTTCTGTAAAATCATAATATGAATTCCATTTTCTGCTAGTATGATTGTTAGATTGATCTGGTTCGAAGTACCCTTTTTTGTCAGTGTAAACAACAACCGAAACCACAATACCAAGCAAAATCAAGAATTTCACCAATAGAACATACCATTTTTTCTCTTTTTTCACTTTGGCAGGGGTTGACTGTTTGGAGTTTAAATTTTTCTTTGAATATGATGTTTTTGCGTTCATTGTCTGCTGGATTTAGAATTGGAAATAAATAAAAGTATTGTCGCTACCGATGCCATATACACCCAAATAGATGGTAGCCAAAATAATGATGAGGTAGATGGCCCATCGAAACAGGAAAAATTTATTAAAGAAAAAGTTCTCTATTTTTTCCTGTTTGTTTTTCAAGATTAGTTCAATAAACATCAAACCTGCCAATAGCCAGAATGTGAACTTGAGCTCCACAGCATCCATTCCGTGTGTGAGCAAATCGGCTGAATTTCCGAAGCCAAGATTTCCAAACATTGTCATAGCCTCGCTAAAAGTGCCTGCGCGGAAAAATATCAAGGATAAGGCCCACGCCGCTGTAACGAAAAGACAACAGATGATTTTTGACAATATTTTGGTCGGTTTCAAATGAAACGCTTTGTCGAAAACAGCCAAGAAAATACCGTTCAAGAAACCCCAAATAACGAAATTCCAGGATGCACCATGCCACAGTCCGCTCACCGTGAAAATGATAATCACATTGAGGTAGGTTCTGATTTTGCCTTTTCTATTTCCTCCTAATGGAAAATACAAATAGTCGCGGAACCAACTGGTGAGCGTGATATGCCAACGGGACCAAAAGTCCTTGAAAGAAGTGGCCAAATAAGGTTTATTGAAGTTGGTACTGAGTTTGAAACCGAAAATTCGCGCCGTACCTATGGCGATTTGCGAATAGGCCGAGAAATCCAAATAAAGTTGAAATGCGAAGAATAATACGGCCACCAATGCGGGCAGACCGTGCACTTCGGATACGTTTCCATACACGGAGTCAACATATATCGCTAATCTGTCCGCAATGACAATTTTTTTGAAAAGTCCGATAGCAATCAGGAACAATCCCTTTCTGGCATCATCGTAATTGAATTTCTTTGGAGTGAAGAATTGGGGCAGCAAATCACGCGCACGCTCGATAGGACCGGCAATGAGTTGCGGAAAGAAGGCCAAAAACGCACAAAAGGCAATCGGGTCCTTGGTCGGTTCAAACTTTCTATAGTAAATATCTAATACGTAACTCAATCCTTGGAATGTGTAGAAACTGATACCTACGGGCAAAATGATGTTGAAAGGTGTGAACGTCCCGGATGCGCCGAAAAGGTGAAGCAGTGAATAAAAACTATCTACGAAGAAGTTGCTGTATTTGAAAAATCCGAGTATGCCCAAATTAATGGCTAAGGCGAGAGACAAATACAGCTTTCTTTGTTTTTCTCTTTCTTCTTTGTGTATTAAATTACCGAATAAAAAATCGGTGGCAGAAACGATGATAATCAATATCAGTAGTTTCCAATTCCAGAAACCATAGAAAAAATAGCTGGCCGCTAAAATGAATAAATTGCGCAACTTCATGTTGCGATTGAAGATCAACCAGTACAGTAGATAGACTGTCACAAGGAAGAATCCGAAGGAGAATGAGTTGAAAAGCATTGTTGAATGTGTCGTTTATAGCTTCCTGCTCTTGGAATTCTCCCCAACTAAAAAAGGCGTTCGCCGTTTCTTAATCGCTTATTTCACTCCGTGGGCCGACCAAAGCCTTGTAGGTAAATAAGCACGAAAC
>JAKSMH010000313.1 GCA_024400715.1 Bacteroidales bacterium
CGGGCTTTTCAGGTGCCGATAATGCCAACGTGTGGAACGAAGCCGCTTTGATTGCCGCTCGTAACAATAAGAAGAATGTCGGCAAGGAGGAATTTCTTGCCGCTATCGACCGTATCGTGGGCGGTTTGGAAAAACGAGGCAGCATCATCTCACCGCAGGAAAAGAAGGTGATCGCCTATCACGAAGCTGGACACGCCACCGTGAGCTGGCTGCTGGAACACGCTTCACCATTGGTGAAGGTGACGATAGTGCCGCGCGGAAAGTCGCTGGGAGCCGCTTGGTATTTGCCGGAAGAACGTCAAATCACAACCTTTAATCAAATGTTTGATGAAATGACGGCCACCTTGGGCGGCCGTGCAGCCGAAGAGGTCATCTTCGGTGAGGTCTCAACCGGCGCACTCAATGATTTGGAACGGGTTTCAAAACAGGCCTACGCTATGGTGGTTTATTATGGCCTTAATGAAAAAATCGGCAATATCAGCTATTATGACTCCACCGGTCAGTCCGATTATAATTTTACCAAGCCCTATAGCGAAAAGACGGCTCAGGAAATTGACGAGGAAGTACACGCCCTCATCGAAAAGTCCTATGCCAAGGCGAAAGAGATTTTGCAGGAAAATAAGGATAAATTGGCTCAATTGGCCGAACAACTCCTGAACCGAGAGGTTATCTTTGCGGAAGACCTCGAAAAGATTTTCGGCAAGCGACATTTCGGTCATCACGAGAATGATGAGCCGTTGGCCGAAAACAATATTCAGGAAACAGGAAAAAACGATGCAGATACGCCAGAAATGAAGCCAACAGAAGAAAAATAAGGTTCTTTTAAACCTTGCGACAAAATAAATATCAATATTTGTAAAGATGGAGAATAATGCGCTCAGTACCGAAAGTGGTCTTACCACCCCGAAGGAGGCCATGAGAAAGGAAATCAGACACGCCCTCGCCAATAAGGGTGTTAACCGATTCCCCGATTTGGATTTGTCTGATGATAACAATGCGCCAAGTGCTGACTTGATGCGTGATTTCGTGGTGCAGTTCCGTGCCCTGGGCGGAAAGTATCTCCCATGTTCCAAGGACCAGTTTTCGGCTCTGATGGTGAAGTTGCTGCAAAGTCAGAATTACCCCGTGCTGCTGAATACCAAACCGCAACTTTCCAATATGCTGAAAGTTAATAACATCAATTTTGTTGAGTCGATTGATGTGACGATGCCTGCTGACGCGGCTATCGTTTTTTGCGATACGATGATCGTCAGCAACTGCAGTTTCGTGTTTTCTCCCCAAAATTCGTTGTTCCCTTCGGTCAAGACCTTGGCTACCAATTTGATTATTGTTGCTATGGCTAACAATATCGTTCCGGATTTGAAAACCGCCTTTGAACTGCAAATGAATCGCAACGAGGGAAAATTGTATGGAATGAGCGAAATTATTACTCCCACGCCATTGGAAATGCGTGATGGCAAAGAAGTGTGTTCACCGCTCAATCCTCGATATATCTTGGTTATGGTAATGTGACGTAAATTCTTGAATTATGACAGATAAATTCAGAAATTTGTTGGTGCGTACGGCTTCGGGAGCGGTTTTCGTGGCCTTGGTAGTGGGTTCTTTTTTTGTTCACGCCATTTTCCAATATTTGCTTTTTTTGTTTTTTGCTGAAGTGGCAACCTGGGAATATTGCCGTATTTGCAATCAAAATGACCTCAAATTGCATACGCCGATGTGCTTGTGCATCACGTGGCTTATGGTGACGTTTGGCTTTTTTGAATGGGCGTTGGAGACTTTTTGGATTGTTATTATCTTGAGTATGATGGCACTGCCGATTATCGAGCTTTTTAGAAAGTCGGATAAGCCCTTTACAAATATCGCCCATAATTTCTTGCCGATTTTTTGGATTGCGCTTCCTTTTGCCTTGGCGGGAATGCTGACCAGACTTGAGAGTATGGATTCGATGGTCTTGTCAATTTTTATTTTGATATGGGCCTCCGACACCTTTGCCTATTGCGGCGGTTCGTTGTTCGGAAAACACAGGATGTTTGAACGGATTTCCCCGAAA